>NZ_WJBJ01000025.1:0-116203 GCF_020804205.1 Methanosarcina sp. DH1
CACTTATAGGTTGAGTCTGGCGGCCATAGCGGCAGTGTAACTCCTGTACCCATCCCGAACACAGTAGATAAGCCTGCCCGCGTTCCTTACTGTACTGAAGTGTGCGAGCCTTCGGGAACTCTGGATCGCTGCCATACTCACCTTATAATACTTTACTTTTCATAATCTGTTTTTAAAATTAGTTTTTGATTAATTTTATCTTTTTCCAGTGTCAATTTTACGTTGATAGTTCTATTTTGTTTTCTCTGTTTACTTCTGGTACTTTTTCCTTCTCTTCTTTCCAGTACTTTTTCCTTCTCTTCTTTCCAGTACTTTTTCCTTCTCTTCTTTCCAGTACTTTTTCCTTCTCTTCTTTCATGGTTGGTAACCGGGTGTTTTGTACAATGGGGTAATGTGAGAAGGTAAACGAAGATCTGATGAAAGAACTTAACGTCTCGAAAGTTGGGACTGAAGAATCATTAGTAATCCTCAAAAAAGACACCTGAATAAAACCTTGACTTACAAAAAAGAAATGGCTATTAAAAAATTACTAAATTATAGACTATAAAAATATCAACTGATTAATATGGATTCATCAAGCAAAATAAAAAAAGAATTTGTCGTTTTGGATTTAATTAGCAATTAAATCCAAAAGGTAAATTATTAAAGTTTGAGAGAGGGTCTGAATACCTCAGAACAATATTTGTCGAAGATTTGGTCTTCAACCTGCTCGAATAACTTTTTGTAATCTTTCGATTTAGGATCGTGCTTGCTCATAGTTTTCTTGACTTCAGCATTCATCTTATCAAGAGTTTTCTGGTCGAAACCTTCCGTGTTCTCCATAGTAAACATAAAAATCATACTCTGAAACTGGCCTTAATTAGGCACTACATTTTTAAGTCGTTAGTCTGCTGTATTACCGACATAATATTTATTGCTGCTAATTTAATACTTAATCTCTAAATATTCTATACATAAATATATTAGTCAGGTAATTTACTCTACATTGTTGATAGATTTTCAAACAGTTTGAAAATACGTTTCATTCAATAATTATAAGTTTTATATTATTTACCTTATATATTAGCTTTGTCTTTTACATCAGACCTTCATGTGTACTATAATAGAAACACAACCTCAAAATTCTAATATCAGAATCTTTAGAAAGTCTGTTATATGTTATATTATACAACCATTAATTCAAACATATTTCAAACAACAAATAACCTATTTGGCTACTCATATAAATATTTTACACTTATATGGGGTTCTACAGGATTTATACATTGTTACATTGAATATCTGAATATATAACAATTACCTGAATCCTGAAAAGAAACCTAACCGATAGTTACTCCAGGAGCAACTTAAAGACAGGGCTTTTAGAAGACCTTTCTCATCTTTAAAAAGTGAGCGAGCCTTTCGCAGTCGAATATTTTGCCTGGTTTATGGGGTTAATTTTATTAGCTCTTCGGAGTACTATAGTACTATAAGAGGCATAGAAAAGTATTCGAGTTGATTACAAAGTGCGACCAGTCTCACAAAGAGTGAACGCGAAAAAGACTCATGAAAGTAATACCGAGTTTGGGAGATCTACCTCTGAGCTTCTGATTCTGAAGCCTGAAGGTTATCCGTTAAGCGGCATGATGGACGAATATCCTGTTATTGAAAATCGGGATGTTTTTGAATTCTATGCCCGAGAACAGTGGAATGGATATGTTGCTCGTAAAGGAGATTATCTCTTTGATAGGCGGATGTTCCCGGATTTTGCTTACCGTATCATAGATGTGGAACCTGCAGAATCCATAATAGGAACTTCAACATCAATTATTGTAACTGAAGAAGAAAATGGGCTTCCCTCCTCGGCAGAAATAAAGAGTAGCGTTAAATTTGAAGACATAATCGGGCAGGAACTTGCAAAGCAAAAGTGCAGGCTGATTGAACGTTTCCTTGAAGAGCCCGAACGCTTTGGGAAATGGGCGCCAAGAAATATCCTCTTTTTCGGGCCTTCCGGCACCGGAAAGACCATGCTTGCAAAGGGTCTTGCGAACAAAACCGATGTCCCCATCATTCCTGTTAAAGCTACACAGCTGATAGGAGAATATGTGGGCGATGGAGCCCGCCAGATTCATCAGCTTTATGACCGAGCAGAAGAGATGGCTCCCTGTATAATCTTTATTGACGAGCTCGATGCCATAGCCCTGGATCGAAAATTCCAGGAGTTGAGAGGAGATGTTAGTGAAATTGTAAACGCTCTTCTGACCGAAATGGATGGCATAGTAGAACGCGATGGAGTATGTACTATCTGCTCTACAAACAGGATATATTCCCTGGACTCAGCTATAAGGAGCAGGTTCGAAGAAGAAATTGAGTTTGTTCTTCCTATAGAAGAAGAAGTCATCAAGATATTCGAGTCAAATGTAAAAACCTTCCCATTGCAGGTAGAGGACTGTAACTTCCGGGCACTTGCAAAGAAAGCAAATGGACTTTCGGGCAGAGACCTTGTTGAAAAGGTTTTAAAAACTGCTCTTCACCAGGCAATTATAGAAGAGCGTGAAATAGTAACAAACAAGGATTTTGAAAATGCGCTTGCAAAACTTGGCAGGAAAGACACATCTCAAGGCCCTTCTGAGCTTTACGTTTGATCCGAAGGAGGTACATTACTGCTAAACTATGAAATTTTAAGGTACTTTAAAATAAGTACCGACTTTTTGATTGCTAACTTTAAAAACTAACTTTAAAAACTAATTTTTAAATATAATTGTTTTTAATATCTAGCTTTTTAGAGTACCAGTATTTTACCTGCTTTCGGTATGATACTTTTACTTGCTTTAATGTAATGCTTTTACCTGCTTCAGTATAACACTTTTACATATTTTTCTTCTTTATGAAGAACAGGAATAATTTTATGTATAAAAATCGTTATTTTCTAACGGAACGAGTTTTATAAACTTTTAACCATATCTGAAATAATAATTAAAAGGGATCCCCATGAATGAGATACGTGAAGTCGACCGGTTTGAGTGTAAAGTTGTAAATATAATTCAAAACCTTGTGTGGAAAGGTATAACAGTAGAAGAAAATGGTACAAAAGGTAGAGTATACTTCGGAAGAGTGAATGGTGAACTCAATATTAATCATGGAGACACTCTTTATTTAGGTATCAGGCCTGTCTATGAAGTCGAAGACAAAACCATGCAGGTGACACTTTACGATGCCGAAAATAAAAAACTGGATTGGACTCTTGTCTGAACTATTCTGATTCTGTTGCGGGCAGATTATATCTGCGACAACTTCTTTTCACTAAAACTTCCGGGTGTATATCTTTGGAAATTTTTTAGTTTTTCTCTAAAGGCCATTTAGAGTCTTTTTGGAAGGTACTTTGAATTTTGATCTCAATGCTTTCTAACTAAACAATTATTTTCAACCCATCAAAACAGCGAAGAGCCATTTTGAATGTAAAGAGTTAAGCCTTATTTCGACCTGTACGGGACTTCAATTTCCATCAGGTCTTCGGCTATAATTACATTTTCAAACACTTTCTTCGAATCGGTCAGAAGAGGTTCAACATCATCAGTATACCGGGAGCTGATATGGGTAAGGACCAAACTCCTGACTTTTGCCTCCTTTGCAAGAGCTGCAACTTCTCCTGCTGTCGAATGTTTTGACTCTTCAGCCCAATCTGCCATCTCGTCCGCAAAACTTCCGTCATGTATCAACACATCTGCATTCAGGCTGGCTTCGAGAACGGGCTTGCAGGGCCTGGTATCTCCACTGTATACAACAGTTCGCCCCGGCCTTAAATTCCCCATTACGTCCTCAGGTTTTACGGTCTTTCCATTGACTTCTACCTTGTTTCCTTTTTGTAATTTTGCGAAAAGAGGGCCTGGAGGAATCCCCAGTTCTATCGCCTTTTCCCTGTTGAAACGCCCTGGGCGAGGATTTTCTATAAGGGCGTATCCGAGGCTTGAGATGCTGTGTTCGGTTTTTAAAGCCCGGATCACATATTGTTCTCTTTCAACAACATCTCCGGGTTTCAACTGGATGCCCTGGACTTCGTACTTAAGGTTGAAGTAGCCAAGGGCTTTAAAAAGCTCAGTAAATTCCCTTGTTCCCTCAGGGCCGTAAATCAGAAGGGGGTCTTTCCTTCCCATAAAAGACATAGTCTGGATCAGGCCAGGAATTCCCAGAAAATGGTCCGCATGGAAATGACTGACAAAAATAGAGGACAGGTTCATCATCCCTGTCTTTGCCCTCATCATCTGCTGCTGGGTTCCTTCTCCACAGTCGAACAGGATAAGCTCTCCTTCTCTATTAACCATTACTGCCGATGGGTTTCTGTTGCGGGTTGGAAGAGAACCTCCAGTACCAAGAAAAGTTATACGAAGCATGTTGAACTCACTAGTACTCAAATGTTGAATTCACTAGTGCTCAAGAGGTATTTATTAATTACCACCTAATGTATCCGAGAAACCCATCGTGAATTAAAATTGTTTATATTTAATATCCATCTTCAGAAAGATGTTTATGTCTGCATATGTATCAAACTGCCAATGTCCATATTTTTCCATAGTTGCTGGGAATGCTAAGCTGGACGTCCTTTCCTGCAGAAACCCCTTTTAAATTATCCTGACCATGAAGTTCTTCCCGGTAATTACCATCAGATGGAAACTTGAAATAAACTACCTGATCCTGGGCTCCGAAGTTCAATGCAACCAGGCTGAAAACACCTTTGTAAGTCCGGGAAAACATCATGATATTTCGGGACTGATATAAGGTATAATCATTGTAGAAATAATGCTCTCCTCTGGTAAACTGAGGGTTATTCCTGCGAAGCTTAACCAGTCTCCTGACAAGATTGACCAGGGACCGACCTTCAGAAGTATAAAAATATTCCCAGCGCACAGGTCTGTACAAGAGCACTCTTCCCCATCCTTCTTGAGGGAGCCAGTAGTTTTCCCCAAACTCCTGCCCCTGCCATAACATTGGAATGCCCTTTGCCATAAGTAGGCCTATCAGATAAGGCTGTACCTTATACCAGAGGGCTCGATCGCCTTCCTTCAAAAGCTCATTATCACTGGCTATTGTTCCAAAATTACAGATAAACCGGGAATGATCGTGATTTTCCAGATACTGAAGAGCGGTTTTTGTAATCTTATCTCCATTGTTTGGAATTTCTCCTGGATAACCTGAGAGCCCGAAGAGGAAACCAAGCTCGGTCAATTTTGCACAATTTCCATATATCCCTCTGGCCGCATCCAGGGTTTCGTTTTGCCAGGTACAGTTGCTGTAAGTTTTATTCAGGATTTCAACAGGTTTCTGAAGCTGCTCAGCACACTGGATTAGATTTACAGACCCTCCTTCAAAAAATCGCTGCCAGTGATCAGAAGAGCCTTTTTTTGCCTTAACAAGCTGGTATGTATCCCTTACAAGTTTGGTGTAGCCATTTTCCTCATCCTCCAGCCAGTACCCGGGAACGTAGTCGTATCTAAAACCATCTACATGATAACGGTCAAGCCAGTGATTGTTGACTGTTAAAAAGAAATCCCTGGTAAATTCCTGATTAAAGCCTGTACTTATTCCAAAAGCGTTTTCAGCAAAAGGGCCCATGAAGGGATTTTTATTCTGAGGGTATCCAAGTTCGTTGTAAACATAGTAATACGGAAAAAGATGGCTTGTATGTGCATAAACCGAATCTACTATGACCGCGATGCCTTTCTGGTGAGCCTTATCGATCAATTCTTGCATATCTTTTCGATTTCCGAAACGTTCGTCCACCCCGAAATACCCAATCGGTGCAAATCCCCAGTCTATTCTTTTCTCAACGTTTGAAAGAGGCATCAGTTCTATACAATTAATTCCGAGGTCTGCGAGGTAATCCAGATGGTCAATCGTCCCTTTGATATCATCCGCAAACTCGTTGATCATGAGTTCATAAAGGACAATTTCATTTATGAAAGGGGTTTTCCATTCCAGTTCATTTTTATCCCACGTATAGTGTTCGTACCCGAGAGTGAAAGCAGATAATTTCCCAACCCCGAATTCCCTAGCAAAGGGGTCGATAATCCAGTCAATAAGCTCTGGATTTTTTGGAGTTTTAAGGCAATATCGATAGACATATTTTCCAGGGGTTCCCCAAGCAGAAAATGGCTTTAGCTTATCTTTAGCTTCAATATTTATCGCTGCAGACCAGTAGTCCCCGTAATCTGGGTCTATTGAATGTTCCATTTCAAAGTCCATTGGAGGTATATCCTGAAGGAACTGGTCCTCTTCATGAATAACCCTCACAAAGAGTTCATATTCTCCCTCTTCCGAAATACCTGGTAAAAAAAGCCCAAAATTTATTTTCCCAAAAGTTTGTTCATCTTTCCGTGCCCCAAGCTTATGGAGCGGCAGAAGTTCAGGTTCATTTGGCAAGTTTTCCACTCCTTGATTATTTTAGAAACTATGGCTTATATTTTAGAATTAAAGTGTACATTTGAGTTCATATACAGAGTTCATATACATTAGATCATAATATATAAAAAAATGATTAAAGTCATATAATAAAGGTCACATAATAAATATATAAATATCCAATTAAGAATAAGACTCCATATAACTTGTGAAACAATATTTCGGAAAAATGCTTCTGATAATGTCCCCAAACTTCAGATTCCAGCAAATGACAACAAAATGGCTGAAAATTTTCAGGTTGTTAGTAAGGATACAGGGATTCTGGATATATTAAGTTTCAAACACAAAGATAAACAGGTACAACAATACAAATAAGTGCGATTCAAGTGCATTATTTCTGGCTTGATTTTCAGGATATTATATATTCTAAAAACTCGTTAACCTTCTCCAGATTACACGTTTCTATCCAAAAAACATAAAGGAACCGTCGTCACATGTCAGGAAATTACGGAAAAGTCTATCTTGTGGGTTCTGGTCCAGGCGACCCTGAGCTCCTTACCCTGAAAGCCCGCCGGCTAATTGACAGTGCTGAAGTAATTGTTTTTGACCAGCTTCCTGGAAAAGCTATTCTTGACTCAATGCCGGCAAGTGCGGAAAAAATTGATGTTGGGAAATACGCCGGCAACCATACCATGACCCAGGCTGAGATTAATGAAGTGCTTGTGCAGAAAGCAAAAGAAGGAAAGATGGTAGTCAGGCTTAAAGGAGGAGATCCCTATGTCTTCGGAAGAGGCGGAGAAGAAGCTGAAGTGCTTGTAGCCGAAGGAATTGAGTTTGAAGTTGTGCCTGGGATTACTTCTGCGATAGCAGTGCCTGCTTATGCCGGAATTCCTGTAACTCACAGGGAAAGCACCTCTATGGTTACTTTCATCACAGGGCATGAAGACCCTACAAAAGAAGAAAGTGGGCTTGACTGGGAAACCCTGGCAAAATTCGGCGGAACAATTGTAATCCTTATGGGTGTGAAGATGCTCGGCCGGAACGCAGAAGAACTCATGAAGCACGGCAAAGCCCCGGATACTCCTGTTGGAGTCATTGAGAGAGGAACCAGGGCCGACCAGAGAGTAACTATAGGGACCCTTGCAAACATCGCCAGCCTGGCAGAAGAAAGGAAAGTAAAGGCTCCAGCTATTACGGTTGTAGGGGATGTTGTACGCCTGCACGATATTCTCGGGGAACAGTTGACAGGAGCTGACTTTTAACCCGGCGCGGAAATAACGGGATATAACAGGAGAAAGGAATATGGCAGAAGAAAAAAGACCTGTTCTCGCAATTATGAGGCCGGAAAGCTACAGGAAAAAATCAGAAGCGCTTGCGCAAGATTACGGTTTTGAGCCCTTATATGCCTCCATGATTCAGCTTGAAGGCATAAAAGATGAAGGGTTTGAGCCTTTTATACAAAGAGTCCTTGAGGGATCTTCGGATTACGTAGTCTTTACCAGTGCAAACGGAATAAGTTTTACTCTGGACAAGCTTTCTGAAACTGAAAAGAAAGATTTCATTACAGCGCTTAAAAATCTCAAGGTAATTGCCATCGGGCCTAATACGGAAAAAGAACTCATAAGAATAGGAATTGACAACTCTTTTTTGCCGGGAGATTACAGTTCCAAAGGAATTGTAGAAGCTCTCTGTCCCGAGGTCGCAGGAAAGACGGTGGACCTTGCCAGGAGCTCTTTTGGGGCTAAAGTCTTAATAGAAGGGCTTGAAAAGTGCGGAGCTACGGTTTATGAGACCCACGTATACACTCTCAGTATTCCTGAAGGAGCGATCCAGAGAGACTTGATAGAGCGCACGCTCGCAGGGAAAGTGGATGCTTTTGCTTTTACAAGTTCGATGATGGTTAAAGGCTTTATGAAGCATGCTAAAGAGCTGGGAGCAGAGGAAACCATAAAAGAATCTCTCAGCAGGGCCTTGGTAGGAGCTATAGGAACGCCTACAGGAAATACCCTGAAAAAATATGGTGTCAATGCGGACGTAATCCCTGAAGAATTTACCTTCGAAGCCCTGATAAAGGCTATGAAAAAAGAGCTCTGAAAAGTCAGCTTAAAAGTAACTGAAGAACTGCTCTAAAAGTATGACTCAAATCGTTTTGAGAACCACGTTATATGGGAATGAGTTCATAAAACCGGGCTCTTCTCATAAAACCGTGCTTTTCTCATAAAACCAGTTCGAAATAACAAAACTTAAAAGCCCATGAGGTCTTTTGTCGTACCAATGTACGAATTTCTGGAATGGTTCAAATAAACCTTTGATACATGTCAAATTTGCTTCTCATAATCCAGGAGTCCCTTTTTTGCAGGTCAGGTGACGGGTATATCTCCACGTTTGTCATCATTAAGCACACCGAATGCGAATTCTTTACTTCTCATATTAAATATTATATTTATAGGACTTACGCAGTTGAACTGAAAAATCAAAAGCATTGGACCGTTAAATGTCTAAAACGTGATTTTAATCCACAGTCTTTGCCATAATTGATTTTGTTCCTCAAGTGCGTAAGTCCTAATTTAATATTATATTTAAGAGACAGTCTAAGTTAAAAAACAGTCTAAAGGAATTCCTTCATAATAATGCTCTCAATCCGTGTACTTTAAGTTGCAATCGACCCCGCATCTTTCCTTTAAGTAATTCTGAAATCCGTTATGAAAGGGATGAAAAATAGTCATAGATGAATTAAAACAAATCTAAAATTATGGATAAAGTATATAACTTTAGAAAATTATACACTTTAAGAACAAAATATAATTAAAATGTAATATACGGGAGGAAAAGCTAACGGAACAGATGCCAGTAAGATGTGGAGAATGCGAAATGTACAGCAGATCCTATGGATTTTGCATGAGGATAATGGAATACGTTTCTCCAAAAGAAACTGATTTCAGATGCCTGAAACGTAAAACTGTCCCGGGACAGGGTGGTTTTTAACACTTCAAAATAAGTGTTTTTGAGCTCTTTATCTCAGGACTTACGCACTTGAAGAACAAAATCAATTACGTCAAAGAATATAAAAGAATATGAATTAAGTTCATGTAATTAATGTTTTAAACAGTTACCGGTCTGATGCTGTTGATTTTTTAGTTCAACTGCGTAAGTCCGACCTCTTTTTTAAACCTAGACTTTCTTTTATATACCCTCTTTCAAAATATGCTCTTTTTTCAAACCTTCCTGCGGAACACACACGCCTTTGACTACTCTGAGGAAAAAAACTCTGCTTTTCCAGAATCGTTGCTAATACCTGGAAAAAAGAGATTTTCAAAGCCATTCCTGCATCAATCGTTATCTACGATGTCATCTCGTAACGAAGATCTTGTCAAACTGCAATGTCATTCGCAAGCCTGCCGGTTGAAGCGATAGCAATCAAAATCATGGATACTATTGCGAGATGGGAAACTCCATTCGTCGGGACTTCCGGCCCTTCTATCCCGAAAGAAAATTCAAGTCTTTGTGATGATCGACCACGTCACTGACGTTTTTAATTATGCCTTTTCAACAACAGTATACCGTTCATGAGATGAAACCATGACCAATCAAATTAACCGACGAAAAGGAAAACGGATTGAATATTTTGTCGACAGCAGGGTGGTAACAACTCCTTATAACCTGACAATGCAGGCCTTCCGGATGGATTGACCACTTTGAAATAGATGGAGAGCAGGGTATGATACTTATAGGGTCGAAGAAACAGTCAGATATCTCAAATATATATCAAATTCGAAGAGGTTTTATGTCATCGGCAAATAGATAATTTTACAAATCGAAAATATGTAATTGAGAATATTTTTCTCGGTTGACTTCCGGATATTCGGCTTTTCTGGTCATATCCTCAAGTCCGGGCATTCGGACCTTAGTTTTATAATCGTGAATGTCATATACTCACCCTGTCTCTACAAATACAAAACAATCAGAAGACTAAGTTAAAGTAGACAACAATCTCAAATTGTTTACTTATTTCTGTAAAACAATCTCAATTTTGACGGATCGACATGATAGGCATTTCAAAACTTTACTGTGGAACCGTGGAACCCTCAGATGCTCTCCGCTATGGAAGGGAATCAAAAAAGCTTCCCTCTCACTTGCTGCAGTTTTCAAAGGATAAAAAGCCAGTTGTAGTCTGGAACATGACCCGCCGCTGCAACCTGAAATGTGTCCATTGTTATGCCCAGGCAAAGGACATAGAATTTGAAAATGAGCTTTCAACGGAAGAAGGCAAAGCTCTTATCGATGACCTTGCGAGTTTCGGAAGCCCGGTAATGCTTTTTTCCGGAGGGGAACCAACCATGAGAAAAGACCTGCCTGAGCTTGCAGCCTACGCGCGTGAAAAAGGGATGAGGGCTGTAATCTCTACAAACGGGACGCTCATAGACCGGGATCTGGCAAAAAAGCTAAAGGACGTCGGTCTCTCTTACGTAGGAGTTTCTCTTGATGGGATCAGAGAAACGAATGACAAATTCAGGGGCATGAAAGGGGCGTTCGATGCAGCTCTAAGAGGGCTTCACAATTGCCAGGAAGAAGGCATAAAGGTTGGCCTGCGTTTTACCATCAACAAGCAAAATGTAAGGGATATTCCTGCAATCTTTGACCTGCTTGAAAAAGAAAAAATTCCAAGAATATGTTTCTATCATCTGGTTTATGCAGGCCGTGGCTCAAAAATGGTAAATGAAGACCTTTTCCTTGAGGAATCCAGGCAGGCTGTAGACCTGATACTCGAGAGGACAAGAAAACTTCACGAAAAAGGTTTTCCTGCCGAAGTCCTGACAGTGGATAACCACTGTGACGGCCCCTACCTGTACATGAAGCTCCTCAAAGAAAATCCTGAAAGGGCTGCCGAGGTATTTGAACTTCTTTCCATGAACCAGGGAAATTCTTCAGGGATAGGTATAGGCTGCGTATCCTGGGATGGGGCGGTACATGCCGACCAGTTCTGGAGGCACTATTCCTTTGGAAATGTGCGGGAACGCCCATTCAGTGAAATCTGGACTGACCTGAGCGATGAAATCATGGCAGGGCTTAAAAACAGAAAACCCCTGATAAAAGTTCACGGAGATCGTTGTGCCAGGTGTAAATGGCTCGATGTTTGCAATGGGAATTTCAGGGTACGGGCCGAAGCTGTATACGGAAATGTATGGGCAGATGACCCTGCATGTTATCTTACAAAAGAAGAAATTGGATACTACGAAGCCTGAAATTTCAGGCTTTATTTTATTCCGGTTTATCCAATTTCTATTATTTCTTAACTTTCCAAACAACAATTTTTTTAAATTTTCTTCTGTAAGTCTGTTGCCACTGGTTTTTTTCTTTCGAGTTATAATTTTACGATTGTTTATTTGTGGATGGCGTTTTATCCCATATGTAGACATATGATATTCATATCTCTATAATTCAAATCAGATACAAACGGATCATCAAATGCACAACAATTGCACAATAATTAAAAAAACAGATGGAGTCTCCCTGCCCCGGAAAGCTCACGCTACTGTCCAGGATCAGGGAACCTATTAAGGCTCCTTAAAAATTGAAGGTTTAAGCTGGAATTTGGATGATAAAGGATATTCTCAAAGATTTGAGACTATTCATATGGCTTTATCTGCACTCAAGAATCTAGTGAAAATTTCTGAGCTGATACTTATTCAGGCAGAAGCTTCCTTGGTCAGGATATATGCAACCATCTCAGGATTTAGTTTGCTTTCCCTTGCGACCTTTTCTTCGATTCTTTCAGCAGGTGTTCCCTCTGATTTTAGCTCCCTTATTTTGTCAATGACTGAAGAAGGAATACTGTAGTATTCGTTAATATCCTTCCTGTGACCCCAGACATCGCCTTCGATAAGCTGGATCCTCTGCATCTCAAGGAACATTTCTATAGATTTCGAAACCGTGCGCCTATAAGATTTGGGCAACTGAATTACCTCAATTTTCGGACAGGTTTCAACGAGTGCAAAAATGTCTTTGTTCGAAGGTCTGAAGGCCAGATGAACAACACGCTCATTAGGATTGAGAGTGAATATTTCCTCTCTGGAACTAACTACTCTAATCTTCATGTATGTAATTCCCCCACTATAAAGTTCTTATTTTTTTACCTCAATATAAACTACTTATACTTATTATAAATATTTATCTGCCCGCGCTTTTATTTTTTACGCAGTCATTAAGTCTCCAATATCCGTTTCGGTCCTCATAAAGGCCGGTAAAAGCCTGGAAAGAATAAGACCTGCAAAAATAATCATAACTCAGAAATTTTAGTTCTAGTGAGAACTTTCTCAGCAAGGAACTAATAGAAAAAAACAAGAAACTGTCTCTGAACGTGCTCCCGAATGCGCTCCTTTAAGCACTCTTAAATGTACTCTTGAAAGACTCCAAACACAGAGATACTATACTCATAAAATTTGAGAAATATTCTGGCAATACAACATTGTGCGTATAACCATACAGTAGTGCAAAACCCTGAAAGAAAAAGCCAGCCTGCTATCATATAATCTGATGTCAGATCATCTGACAGCTTCATACTTAAGAGGAATAGAAAGATAAAATCCAGAAATTAAAAACAAAAAACAGGAAATAATTTTGGGATAAAGATATTCTTTGAGAAATACAATTGTCCCAGAAGGGAAAATAAGGACTGAGGTTACCTACTACCGGAAAAAGCAAGGTAGCAGCCTACTGCGTATATATTTTTCCGATTAACTATTAACACAAACTTTACGATAAACTTTTAGTTTCTGGCTTCTTTTAACTAAAAAATAATTAGTAGATTCGGCATTTGGTCAGTTGAATGTGTTATCACTTTAGAATCCTGAGCTAATAATATGGTTTTCTGATCCTGTTTTCAAATAAGATTGGGTTTCTATTCCTTACAGGCTTCTTTAGTTTCTGAGAGACACATATTGGGAATTGAGGCTAGAGATATAGCATTAGAGCCTGTCGTTGAAGTGGGGTGGTATAACGTGCTGTAGTATAACGTGCTGTATATGTCAGGCACTATTTACTCTGGAAGGACCAGCTGTTCAGAGATACTGCAAGCCAGGATTATTTAGAAAAGACTGCAGGCAGAGTCTCTCTTAGAGTAAATAAAAACTCTGAGATCCCACTGTCCGCAGTTTAAGAAGTCAAGTTTCAACCTGAAACAAATTGCTTTTGAAGTTTAAATTGTGCTGAATTATAATTCAGGCAAACGGGTGTTTTGCTGAATCTTTTTTAGCAAGCGCTTCTTCGACAGTAGGACTGCCTTCCATAGCTCTTGCTATTGCAAGCTTTGTTGCTTCATAATTAAATTCGTAAACTTTGTCCTTATCTTTCGCATCCCATTCAATAAATACGGAAACGATAATAAAAGTGTCATCAGCCTGTTCTTCAGGAAGCACTCCATCAGCTACAGAATCCATAACTGCCTTTGCGACTGCAGCCTGAGCCGGTCCGAACATAAGAGCAGCTTGCGATACGTTTTTTATCGTCACCTTATTTACGAGCAAGGTTACAGGTTTGGGCTGGAGATTTGGTTCCAGGACTGCAAGAAGTGGGGTATGACCCTGTCTGGGCATTGCGAGCGAATTCATAAACGCTGCTTCAACTGGGCCTCCTCTAGGTCCGATAACCAGGTCTATGTGTGCAACTTCCGGACCGGAGCCTATGAGAGCTTCTCCTACCATACTTTTTAGGATATTTTTGACCAGATTTAACACCTCAGCATATTTTACAACCAAAGACTTAATACCCAAAATCGCCAGAGAGAAAAGAATCAATTTTCATATCATCAATGGATATGATGGCGAATTAGTTATTAAGCATGATTACTCCTTAGGGAGAATGATTAACCCTGTTAATACTTATACACATACATAAATAATTTGCCAATTCTGGGTTAAATAGGGAAACGAAAACAGGAGTTTGAAATCCAGGCGCAAAAGGGAATAAGTAAATTATACAGAAAAACAGAAATGTTCAAATAAAGCTTCAAAAGGCAAAACTATGCCGATAAAGCTTCAATGTAATAGCTGGAAACTTAATGTCTCGGTTCAAAAAGAAATACCTGAAAGGATTTCAAGTCTTTTGTTCCAGTGGTCCAGCCCTCTTTTTGCTGCATACCAGTCGAAAAAACTGCTTTCTTTATTTCGATTTGGGGTTTCAAGTTTTGCCTGGAGTTCAGCAGAACTGAACCCAAATTTTGTTTCAAAATCCCTGCAGATTGCAGAATAACTTTTGATCTTATACCTGGCAACGTGCTTTTCATGTTCAAGAGCCGAGCGAATAGCCTCAGTCACTTCCTGAGGCGAGAAATTAGTTTCGATATTAAGCGTGAAACTCATAGTTATCCCCCACTAATATTAGCCTCTTATTCCATTAAACAGTTATTGAAGGTAAATGGTTAGACACGCTTGCTACCTGAAAACCTCTATATTTTAAGCTTTTTGAACAAACTGAAAACCTTTATATTCCGAGCTTTATATATTCCAATCTTTATATATTTTGAGCTTTACATATTTTGAGCTTTTAGAACTTTTACATAAGGGTCTAACTGTTAGATGCTCACTACTCACTATTATCTGCATTTAGCTCATCTACATTTAACTCGAGATGAACTAAAACCTAATGAATTATTGCATTCGTTTTGACTGAAACCGGAAATGCTTCCTTTTGTAAGTATGAAAATAGATCGGTACCCCAGTTGAGAGCTTGAGGTTCGGAGCTGAACAGGCTTTCATGCTCAAAAAACTTTACTTGAGGAAGAATGGTGAGCAGGAAGAACCTATCTGTAACTGTAACTCCTGCGAGTTTAGAGTTTTTCGGGAAAAGAGACAAGCTGACATGTTCAAACTGAACCAGAGTTTGGAAACTTTCGCTGTAATCAGCTTTAAACCTCCTTAACACAGGCTCGGTCAGAATTAAAGAAATTTGAGTTTCTTTCTTTGCGATTTCCAGGTAGAGAGAAACAAGTGATGGATGAAAATAGGAACTGAAGCTGATAACCTGCCTTGAAAGAAGGAGATTTTCCACAAACTTTGGGTCCAGTTCGAACATATGGCTCAGATCCGGACGGATAATTTTGCAGCTTTTTAACTCCAGGATTCTACTTCGTAAAAAAAAGGGGATTCCATCGAAACTCCGTCGTGACCAGTAATCAAAATTATCTTCGAACACTTCCAGAGTACCCAGAAGAGGCAACATCTTATCTACAATCGCTTTTCCCATAATGGAAAGCTCATAAGTGTGACCCTTCTGTATAATTATTTCTCTGTCCTTAAGTCTTTTAAGCTGGGGGAGGATAGAGACAGAATCTACCGACAGGTGTTCCTGAATTTCATCTATGGATCTGGGCCCATCTTTGAGGTAAATCAGAAGGGTTCTGCGTCTCTCCGACCGAAAGACCAGTTCCATTAACCCGATTTTTGAGCCCATCCAGATCACCATTAAAAAAGCTTATCATGAAAATATAGTACGACAGTTATAAATACATTTCCATTTATTTTATACACTTAAAGATAAGTACCAGATACAAAAATACTTTTTATCAACATTTAGGGGTTATATCATCCTTAGAATCATACGAGAACATTTTAAATTTAAACACTATGTGATAAATGAGAACGAACTCAAACAGTTTCTCAAAAGAATAGTTTTTCAAAAGAATAGTTTTTCAAAAGAATAGTTTTTCAAAAGAATAGTTTTTCAAAAGAATAGTTTTTCAAAAGAATAGTTTCTCAAAGAATAGTTCTCAAAAGAATAGTTTCTCAAAGAATAGTTCTCAAAGAGTTGTAGATTAACTTTTTAAAAGTTATCAATTCATTTTTTAAAAATTGTATATCCTTCTCAAATTGTATGGATAAAAGTAAATTTCATGTCTTTGCTGAAAATTTAATAATTTAATCAAATCTGAAAAACAATGTCAAGCAATGCATTCCACTTTACAGCTATATGATAAAGTTGTTGTGCATTTCTCAGGTTGGAATATTCTCCATTGAATTTGAAAAGGATACAAAATTGAAATTGTCGATTAATTTTCTAGAAGCTTTTGAATATTCTTGCTTTTGATAAGTTTGTTGATAAGCTTTTAGAGCAGTTACATTCTGATGCCTTTAAGGAGAGCCAGCTTTTTCTTCCAGTGATCAAGCCCTCGCTTTGCAGCATACCACTCAAGATATTTATCCTCAGCGATAAGTTCTCCGGCTTCGAATTTTTGTATGAATTCGGTAGAGATCAGGTCGTAACGATCTTCGAATTCATCGCAGATCATGGCGTAGCGATCTATTTTGTATTTTGCAAGATGTTTCTCATGTTCCAGAGCCGAGCGAATAATCTCGCTTGCTTCCTGAAGCGAGTAATCGGTATCAATCTGCAAAGTCAACTCCATGTTTATCCCATTGAAAGTTATTGCTGGTACTAAAAAATAATCCTATATTTCTTTTTCTATTTTATCAGTCAAGCTTATTAGTCAAGTTTATTAGTCAAGCCATTTCTTCTGGCCTGAAACATTCAATTAATTCCTTTTTTCGTGCCTGAGGCTTATTTGTACCCTACGTTTTCACAATTAATAACCTTTTACCTCTTTTGAGCAGAAAATATAACTAAAAACTTTATATTATCTACATTTAAAAATCATGATAAATTTAAAGTGAAGGGCCTGAAATGGAAAACAATAAAGCATTAAATAATTGCAATATGTGAAAGGTAAAAGATAAAGGACAAAAAATAGGAAAAAGAAAAAGGAAAAGGAAAAATTCAGAACAGATAGTTACCTATAGAATGTGGTTTTCAGATCAAAGCCACACAGTCATCAGTTCTCGGCTAGGCTGGGAATTTTCCCGGAATTCTCCAGATTCCTGTAAACGAAAGCTGAAGAGTAAGCAAGCAGCATGAATGTAAAACCACCGAGGAAATCCGTCTCGATAAATTTTAAAATCATGCCTACGAAGAACGTAAGCTGTATAGCACACAGAACCACTCCGGTTACTGTGAACATTTTTTGACGACTGCTACTATCACTACTGTCTGGATCATCTGATTCTTCTGACATTTTATTTCAAGCCTCGCAAATAAAGGTACTAAGTGTGCTCTTTATTTAGCTCGTTTTTGTTTTGTCTTAACTTGTTTTTGTGTTTTAGTCAATCAGACCTTATTGTCGGCAGTTCTCAACTAGCTCAAAAATCAAAGAGGGTTCTCCGCAAAAGCATATAGATTAGCTCTTATGGAGTTCTTAAAATGAGACGAAAAAGCTGAAAACTTCAATGGATGCATCTGAAGGTTCAGTTCTACATTGATCCTCTGGTGCAACATTATCTGAAAAAACACGCTCCAAATTAGAGACTTTTATACAATATTCCCATTTATTGGGGATAGTATATATAACTTGCGAAGAGAGAAGCTATCAAACAAAGCATTATTCAAGATTGAGTCCTTTGTTAAGTACTAATTCAAGATTCATGGAAGGAGCAGGATACACTCCATTTGAATCATGAACGTGGTCTGGAAATGTATCCAGTTCTTTATGGTGCGGAGCATTATCCCATCTTTTTAGCAGCTTGCCTTCAGATGATTGCCACTGGTATTTATACTTGACAAGTACAGGGGCATCATTCTGAACCTCAACAAATTCAAAAAAGTAAAGTATCGAGCCGTTCATGAATTCAAGTTTGCCCTTTAAATAACCTATATAAGCTGTAACTTCCTCAAATTCAATTGAAAAATGTGTAATCAGGGAGAAATCTTTGAGTAGAGATTCTATTTTTAAATAATAATCTCTGAGATTCATATCTGAATCCCCAGGATTATTTTCAACTTCTTATTCCAGATATCAAGTCCCCTTTTTGCTGCATACCAGTCGAAGAAGTCATCGTCGTCTCCGAGTTCTCCGGAATCGAATTTTTCCATAAAAGTATCTGAGTCCATTTCATATTTTTTTTCAAGATTCTCACAAATATCCGAATACTTTTTTATCTTGTATTTAGCCACACGCTCATTCTGTTCCAGAGCTGCACGGATGACCTCACTTACCTCCTGAGGTGTGAAATCACCTTTTATACCCACAGTGAGAGTCATTTTCCTGTCACCAGATAGAAATTGTGCTTCATTTTATAATAAGGGCTCGTAACGAAATAACCTAAGTAACAAATTATTATTTGGAAGCAAAACAGATGGTACTGCTTATGAAAATGGAAAAGTACAGTGTAAAAATTGGCTTAGGTTATTTCGCGGTGAGTACTAAGATAGTTCACAGGAGCTTTGCTGCATATCAGAAAGTCATTACTGTCTTCAGCTTCCTCTAAATCTGATTTTTACATAAACAGGCATGAGACCAGAATTTAGCGACGAAATAGATTAGTGTCAATAGCATCAATAAAGAAGTAAAACGAACTTTCACTTTGAAATAAAAGAAGAGAATTTTCGGGAGGAGGGTTATGAAGAAAGTTTTAAAAGCCATAGCAATGCTCTTCGTCGTCGCTGCTATCGTCTTTGCAGCCGGCTGTGCGGAAAAGACGGGAAACATGGGAAATGAAGCTCAGGAGAATGAAACTCAGGGAAATAACGACCAGCTCCAGCCTGTAAATCCTGAAATACCAGCAAACGTGACTAACAACACGACTGAAGCTAACGAAATAATAGAGAAAGGCCAGGTAGTAACCGAAGCTGACAACGGAAAAACCATAAGCTTCAAAAAAGGAGAGAATTTTACTGTTATTCTTAGAGAAGACCCATCAGCGGGTTATTTATGGAAACTTAACCTGAGCAGTGGGCTCAGTATTCTCGACGATGAATATATCGAAGGTCTAAACCCTGAAAACCTTACAGGTGTTCCCGGAATTCATTTATGGGTAATTGAAGCCACAGCTCCGGGCAGCCAGAAGGTAAATGGCATATATATGAGGTCCTGGGAGAACATAACCGGCACGGAGGAGAAATTTACATTAAATGTTGAGGTTGAGTGAGAAGAGGTTTTGATTCTTAGATATAAGCAAAGATAAAACTTCAGTTTAGTGAGAAGTTTGGAGTTTGAAAAAAAGAGGGGTTGATAGTTATAAACTTAACTAACATTCCAGTCAATAAAATTTGAAGGCTGCTCTGGTATTTCAGTTGATTTACTCATTGTCGCTTCATAAGCTAAGTCAATCGACTCTTCTACCATTGTTTTAATTTTTAAGACACATTCATGCCAATTCGCAGATTTTTTCATCAGTGGAGACACTTGGTCATATATAAGATCAATGTCTCTTAACCTTAGTTTTGTAGATCCCATTCCGCTATAGTTATTAGCCTGAATCCAGTACTCCATAAGTTCATCTATCATCTCTTTTTTGATACTCTCCCCAAGTTCTCTTGAGACATTATTCTTTATTGCATCAATGAACTTTAACTTATCTTCATCTGAAGGTTCCCTTACCTCCCACTTAAGAGACTCATCAAGATAACGGGAGATCTGCTCACTTTCAAAACTTTTTAGGTCTCCTACTGGCTGAAGATAGTCGTATTCAATTATATTGAATTCTGCAATTCTTCTATTTAATGCCTTTATTCTAGCCCAATGCTCCTTTTTAGCTCCTTGAGAGTCAAAAGGAACTGAATAATTTCTTGTAGGTATACCTGATAAACGCATATCCCATTTCATACGAAATTTTTCAATTGAGGAATAAATACCATCACAGAATTTATCCACATCATATTGAGGTTTAGAGGCAACTATGTAAGCTAATTTTGTTTTTTTCTGTATGTGTTTGAGCAAATTACGTAACTGTTTCAATGTCCTATCTCGAAGTTCAGATTCATTTTTATTTAGACATTCTAGAAACAAACAACGTTCACTTAAATCAGATCCTAAGCGTTCAATTATAGTGGGGCCAAGATCTTTTTCAATATTTGAAAGACCATTCCTTAAAGATTTATAAACATGTTCTCTTTTATCAACTTCATTTTCAAAATTTTCGCCTTGAACTAAATCAAAATGAGTAAAAGCAATTATAAGTTTATTTGTATATCCAGAAGCAACGGCTCTTTTTAAAGCTGTAAGGGTGGAATGTTGCATTGGCTGAGTTGAATTATCCACTAAAAGAATTACATCGACAAGATCAAACATATCTTCTAATTTTTGAGGAATTGAACGAGCTTGAGCTGACTCTGCGGTATGTCCCAGGCCCTGGCCATCAATAAAAACTAACTTAGGAAAATCTTCAATTAAACTTTCAGAATAAAAAGGTCCTTGAACTCTCATTCCCTGAACCAATGGAGTTAGAAGCATCCCAAAAAGTCTGCAATTATTTGAATAAAACACACTTAAGGAATCAAGGAATTCTTTCCTATTGTTTGTCTCAAACTCCCAATATAGTGGCCACTTGTCTATTGGACGTAAAACTCCATTTTTAATAAGACTAAATCGTGACTCTATATCGTCAAGTATTTCATTTACAAGGAAAGCAAAATCTTTATTTTCATAAACAGCTTTGTAGAGAAGTTCTGAATCGAAGTATTTATTTTCAGATTTCTTTTCAATATCAGACTCCTCATCCAAAGGTATCGATTTTAACTGAGAGGAGATCTGAATTATCCTCTCAAGGTACTCATTTATTTTATTTGATTTCTCAACATCAAAGAGAAAATCTTCACTTTTCTCAGAGACATCAGATTCATCGTCATCAAAAAAACAAGACCTTTTAACATTAGATTTCTTATCCTTGTAATTTCCAAGAATATATCTTAATCTGAATGTCTGCTCTTTGTTTTCTGACAATTCTTCAAAAATTTTCTCTTTTTCGCCTTCTTTCAGTGCTTTGAGAATTGCAGAATACACACAGTCTTGAACGTAAAGTTCAGTCATCGATTTTGTAATAAAAGTTACTACTGCTTTATAATTTCCCTGTGCAACTATAACCTCAAGGTCCGAAACTGTTGCTTTTCCAGTGGTAATTAAAGGAAAGTTTTCTGATGTGGTTCCTATAAGCTGTCTTAATAAAGTTGACTTTCCAGCTCCAGTTGTCCCTACAAAAAGAATTTTGTTGTATCCATCATCAGAAGAAGGTAGTGGTAAGAGATTCTCACGGATGGGAATAGATTCATTATCTTTTAATTTTTCAGGCAAAATAGAGTCATAAAATGCAGAGGCCACCACAGGACTATACATTTTTTCAGCCATGAGTTTTCCATTTTCTCCTTTCCAAAAATCTTTATGTGAAAGAAGATCCATCATCTCATTAACAAATCCATCTGCAATTTTGGGATTTACCGTTTTGAGGCTTCTTCTTGTCCACCTACCATATTTTCCATTTGAGTTCAAGCGTAATGGATGATTAAATACTATAGACCAAATTTTACCCTCAGCAGGCCGATACTTATAGCAGTTTGAGTTACCCATATTCAGTTACCTTCTAATGGCGTAATAAAAACAAAATGAATAAGCAAGGTTTTGACTTATATAGATTAAAAGATTGCTTGAAAATAAAGCGAATATACAGAGCTTGGGGAGTCATCTGCTTTGCAGACACAACGAATTTTCGAAACACTTTACTTAATAGTTAAAATCTTTGCTTAATTTAAATACGTAAGTTTTAAACCCATTTTTGGGAATGTACTCATAATTTAATACTTTGAGTGTACCAATATATCTCCACATTCCTCTTTTATTCTCTTGTCTAAATCCATATATTGTCCTATGATCTTCTTTTGCATTAACAAGAGCCTTATTTGCTGCTGTCAATTTTTGATCTTTGTTTATCCCTTCACCATCATAATAAAAAGTATTTTCACCAAATTCATCTGAATATGGGCCTTTTTCTTTTGAAAATAAAATAATGTATGGGTTTCCATTATTGTACTTTCTTAGCGTTATTCCCTTTATTCCATAGCCAAAATTGGTACCAAAGATTGTTTCTATTTCTTCTTTAGGATATTCTTTATTTAGAGCCAAATCAAAATTCATGATTCATTTAACGTGCTAAAAATACTTGTATATTTTGATTGTTAAATGATCCTTAGAAAAGGAACGATTATACAAGTAGTTTCTTCACTCATATTTTGGTATATATTTAAGAAGCCTAAAAGATAGATGTGTTAAATTAATTATATTGATGAGAATTCTCTTCTTCAAAACTACACCTTTAAATCACATCCCTTCCTTTTCTATCCCACAATATTACTCTTATAACTTTTATTCGGTGACTCTTTTATGAAGAATAGGCTTTACAAATATTATCCTGAGGATTTCGGGGAACTTTCTGTTGACGTTTTGAATATGGACCTGGTGTTTGATGTTTATGATGACAAGACGAATGTGAAATCCTTACTCAGGGTAAGGACAAAGGATGCCCCTATTGAGAAGCTGGAATTAAACTGCAGGGACCTTGAGATCAGGGCTGTGAGCTGCATACAGTACGAGGTTTCTTACAGATACCGGAAAGATGACGCGATTCTTGAGATTAACTTCATGGAAGAGGTTCCGCCGCATACCGAAGTTGCGGTCATTACGGATACGGTTTGCAGGCCGACTAAAAATATTCTTGAAGGGCTTTACTATGACGAAACGCCGGCAGGAGCTCCACCTCAGCAGATCACGCAGTGCCAGCAGTGGGGGTTCCAGAGAATTGTGCCGTGCATTGACGATATGGCCGCAAAATGCACTTACAAAACGGCCATAATTGCGGATTCGCGGTACACGAACATCATTACGAATGGGGATGTCGTGGTTGAGAGGCATACCATAAAGCCCGGGCGGGACAAAATCGTATATGATAACTCGGTAACTCCAATGGCGACATATCTCTTTTTCCTGGGGGTTGGGACTTATGCGACCTTTAATAGGGAGTTTGAGTACCCTGACGGAGGCACTTTCATGCTTGAACTGCTTGTGCCGCCTGCCTCAGATGCGGCTGCAGCCGAAAAGGCACTGGATATCCTGCATGATGCGGTTATGTGGGTTTATCTTTTCACAGGGCCTGAGCAGTTCGATGAGGAGAAGCATTCTGTCAGGCTGGAGCTCTGGGACCTTGTCCGCATTCGGGAGAAGATAAAACATGAGGTAAAGCCCGAATCCACGCTGGAAGAAGACCTTACTAAAATCAGGGAAAGGCTTGCCGAGCTTAACAGGACCATCAGTCCAGGATACAGGTATACAGGCACCGTCTACCGGGAAATCGGCATGCAGAACTCGGATTTCGGAGGCATGGAAAACGTCGGGAATACCACGATTACCACAAACCGCATAATGCCTTTCCCGCAGATAACGGACCCGGCTTTTGAATACATGACCCGGGTAAAGGCTCACGAATATCACCATAACCAGAACGGGTCCGAAGTCACCGGAAGAAGCCCGTTTGAGATCTGGCTGAACGAAGCAGTGACCGTGCATGTGGAAGAACAGCATCATGCCTTTCTCTTTGGTGAGGACTACAACAGGCTCGGCAGAGTGCTTGAGCTGCTTGCGCCAGCGTCGGGGACCTTTGCCCTGGATGCGGGAGCAGCTTCCATGCCGATCATTCCTGACGGCTTCAATGACCCAAATGACCTGATTACCTCCGTCACCTATGTGAAAGCCCCGGAATACGTGCGCATGGTCGAGGCCCTTATAGGAAAGGATACTTTTGTCAGGGGCCTGGACAGGTACTTCAAAAAGTTCAAACATTCCAATGCAGCCACCCAGGACTGGATTGAAGCCATGGAAGAAGAAAGCGGGCAGCCCTTAAAAGATATGGCTGAAACCTGGCTGAGACAGACTAAATTCCCTGTAGTCGAGGTTTCAGCCGAATATGACGGAGCTTCCAGAAAATTCACATTTTTCCTCAAACAAAAAGTTCCAGCCGGTGGAAAACCCTGGGAATTCCCTTTCAGAGCCGCCCTTGTTGACGAAAATGGAAATGAACTTGCCGAGGTCCTGGAAAGGATAAGCGGGGAAACCGCTGAGATTGTGATTGAAAATGTGGATATGCCAGCCTTCCTATCACTTAATAGGGGCTATTCATTCTATGGGAAACTTGTATACAAAGCAAGCCACGAAGAGCTCATGATGCAGGTAAGGAAAGACAGAGATACCATAGGCAGGTTTACGGCTTTCTATACTCTTGTTGACAGGGAAAAACTAAAGCTACTTAAAAACCCCGGATCAAAGCCCTCTGAAGACTTTATCGAGCTTTACTACAGGCTTCTGAATGACCGGCAGCTTCTTGAAAAGGCGGGAGGGCAGTTCCTGACTATTTTTGAGTCTGTTGAGGATGAAGAGTTTGCCCACAGGTACCAGGAGCTTTATGATGTTAAACAGAAACTCCTGAAAGCTGTTGCCCGGAAATATGTAAACTCCGTAATTTCCGCCTACCGCTTCTTTGAAGAATCATCGGTCCCCAGAGATTCAACTCTTGAGGAGACGGCAAGGGTAATCAAGAACCGGCAGGCCAAAAATGTATGTCTTGGCATCCTTGCAACCCTTGATACTTCTGAGATTCATGCAATGATAAAACAACAGTTTGAGACTGCAACCTGTGCAACTGACCGGTTGAGCGCTTTTGCTGCATACCTGAATAGTTCGGCACCCGACAAAGTTGAAGTCCTGAGAGCCTTTGAAGCGGAGTCTAAGAAAAACCTCGTTGCCTGGGAAGCTTTCCTTTCTGTAATAGGAAGTAACAGCAGCGTTGATGCAGTGGAACTTGTCAGGGAAATGGAAAGGTCAGAAGCTTTCAGGATCGAGCAGACAAATGACCAGCGCGCTCTTTATGGAAGCTTTGCACGCAACCGGAAAAAATCCCTCCAGACCGAGGAAGGCAGGGCTCTCTTTGCAGAAATCCTGAGAAAGCTCGCCCCTGTGAACGAGTACAGCACGGTCAATATGCTCAATGCCTTTGCAAACATAGACCAGATGGAATCAAAGTATCATGTCCCGCTGGTAAAGATCCTGGCAGACCTTCTCGGAGAACTTAACGCCCAGAAATACCCGAGTGTTTATAACAGGATCAGGAAACTCCTGCTTGGAGCTCCGGATGCTGTTACAGCATACAGTATGGCGCACGGAGAAATTCCGGGACTGAAGCCGGAAAATAAATAAAATTTTTTGGAGAAACAGCTTATTTAGGGAGTAATAAAGGCTAATCCCTACGATTCAAATCGTAGGATACAGCCATCAACTCTCTCCTTGTCTATTTGCTGATAACGTTTTTAAATTTCTCAAGCTATACTCTATTGTCAAGTTTTGTTCCGGAAGCTGCAAATACTACATTCGAAGCTGCAAACACTACATTCTGTATTCAGTTTAGCTCTCATATCTTCCATTAAATACTATCAGGATCTCTTGTTATTGTCCTATCTGGCATGAAAGTGTTTTCAAGTACTTTCATTTCTTTTTGTATGTTATTCAAAGAATATCATGTTCGTTTTTTACTATCAGTACATGCATTTTTCAGCACACGGAAAAATGTGAAATTCCTGCTCGTATTCCCTGTTTTTCCTCTTTTTCAGTCTGTAACTTTTCCCTCTGATATTAGTTGTCAGACAATGGTGGAGTATTCTATCAAGTACAGCAGTCACTATTACATGTTCCTTTAATATCTCTCCCCATTCTCCATATGACTTATCCGACGTGAAGATAGTCGAACTCTTTTCATAACGTCTGGAAATCAACTAAAACAAATAGTGAGCTCCTTCTTCATCAAATGGGAGGTAACCCATAAAGGCTCTGGGGTTCTATGCTTCGTCATCTAAATATTAAATCTGTATTATGCGAAAACTATAAATACTAATCATACTATCTATAGGGTAGTAACTTGGGTACAACACCACCCTTACAGAGCAATTTAACCAGAACTGTAAGTGTTACCCATCAGTTACTCAATAGATATCTGCGAACAGACCGAAGGCGAACCTGTACCGCTTTCAAAAAATGGATTTGTCCCAACCTCCTAAAAAACGTGGGAGTCTTGAACTCTCATTATCGTGCCTGTAAAAAAACGGGTGAGATCAAAACGGACCTCCGTCGTTATTTCTTTCCCGTAACATCCAGGCTGTTCTCTGGAGAGTTGGATAATAACTGTTCTGGACTAGATTTACAGATCAAAACACTATAAAAACAAGTAAAATTAGGAAAAATGAACGAAAAGCAATCCTTAAATCTGGAACGTCTGGACTCTGGACTCTGGAAAGCTTGTAATCAAAGAAACCTGGAATTGACTAAAGAGGAATCTGATATGAAATTTCCAATGAAAAGAACAGATCGTGACATGTATAGCTGGGATCCATTTGATGATATCAGAAGAATGCAGAACTATATGGAACATATGTTCAGGACTTTTCCTGCACTGGAAAGCCGGTTCGGAAACGAAGCTTTCTCTCCGTTAACTGATGTTATGGAAAAAGATGAGAAAGTAGTTGTGACAACCGACCTGCCCGGGGTTGACAGGGAAGATGTTGAACTCAATCTAAAGGATAACGTTCTGGTAATCAGTGCAGGGAAAGGAAACGAAGAAGAAGCTGAAAAAGAAGGTTACCTCAGAAAAGAACGGTCTTTCATGCGCTATTACCGTGAGATTCCTCTCCCCAACGGCGTAACTGAAGAAGGAGCAACTGCACAGCTCAAAAACGGAGTCTTAACTATTACTCTACCGAAAACAAAACCCGTAGCTGGAAAGAGAATCGAGATTGAATAAACCGGCACTCAGGATAAGAATACTCAATACCACGATACCACATACCACAATCCGAATAAGCTGGATTTCAACTTGATTCCAGCCTGAAAAACTCTCAAACTCCATAAATCACCTGCGGACAGGCTCAGGAATCGGACTCTGAAAGCCTGCAGGCTGCCCGCAGTACTCTAAAAGCTGCGTAAGAATTCTAAAATGCTTTAAGAAAGCCAGGGAACCGCAAGAGTTCTCATTCACCTGAAATATTTTCCTCAATGACCTCGCCACATGGCTCTTTTTCCTTGAAAATCTGCCCTTCGAAACAGGAGACTTCGGCTCCTTTGAGCCAGGCGTCAGGCAAAAGGCCGGCTTTCAGGCAGGTATGGCTCAGAAATTCAATAGAATCCATATTATACTCAGGGGCAACCTGAGGAAGCAAAAGACCCTGACAGTATCCCTGCTTTACAATAAGCCCATGCCTTCCGATTTCGATGTGCTCTGGAAGCTCTTCTGCAGGAGCATTAATCTTTTCGGGCTGGGTAAGAATTGTTACTTCAACAACTATTTTATCAAGCTCATCTTTTCTCACTGAAGGAAAACGCGGGTCTCGGGTTGCCGCAGAAATTGCAGAATCCATAATCGCGTCCTCAAGTCTCGAATCCGGAAACGGATGCCCTATGCAGCCCCTCAGAAGTCCGCTTTCAGTAAGTGTGACAAAAACTCCTCTTTTTTCTCCAAAAACCGGAGAAAGCTCAAAACCCAGTTCCTGAGGTTCCGGAAACTTTTCTTCAGATAGGAATAACTCGATAGTTTTCCTTGCAAGTTTGACTGCAGCCCTGCCTTCAACGTCTGTAAGCATATTTGAACCAACACCTCAATTTATTTTGAATTTTTGCCTGTAACTATTAACCAGCATTATATTACTACCGGCATTACCAGTACTGGCTGCAAATGCCAGATATGCATCTATCCAAGGTTAGTATGATAATATTTACGTGGAAGCTAGTATAACAGTATGTTTATCGGTGCTGGTAAAAGTATATTTCCGGGATTTTACTTTTAAAAAGCCGGAAAATGAAAAGGGTTTTTTAAAAAGAAAAGCCAGGGAGTTTTATAGAAGAGAACTCGCAGAAGGAAACTCCCTAATAGAATACTTATTTTCACAGATGTTATAACTTGCAGGAAACAGAACAATTAGATCTTCTTAGTTTCCTCATATCTCTTAGCTGCAGCCTTCAGAGC
This sequence comes from Methanosarcina sp. DH1, assembly GCF_020804205.1. Classification (NCBI taxonomy): domain Archaea; kingdom Methanobacteriati; phylum Methanobacteriota; class Methanomicrobia; order Methanosarcinales; family Methanosarcinaceae; genus Methanosarcina; species Methanosarcina sp. DH1. The sequence continues at coordinate 28,245 of NZ_WJBJ01000025.1, forward strand.
CTCTACACCAGGAAGCTTTACTCCGGAGAGATAATCAATTAGTGCCCCACCACCTGTACTGATGTGAGAGAAACGATGTGCAAGCCCAAGATGCTCGACTTCTGCCGAAATATGCCCACCGCCAATAATTGAAAACTCGGATTTAATAGCAGCTTTTATAATCTCATGCGTTCCAAGGGCAAACTCGGCAACTTCGGAAATCCCTGCAGGACCGTTTAAGATAACAGTTTTTGCACTTTCGATTTCACTCGTAAAGTTCACGATGGTTTCAAGCCCAATGTCGTTTATGGGGAGAGAATCAGATTTAAGTTCAGAGACAGGTACTTCAACCCGCTTCTTATTGTCGTTTAAAGCCACGTCCCTGGGAAGGCCAACTTTATCTTTGAATTTTGCAAGTATACCTTTTGCTTTTTCAATCTGGTCTTCATAGCCCTGGGATTTGATGAAGTCCAGATTTACTTTCCCTATATCTATACCAGATGCCGCAAGTGCCACATTTGCTACTACTCCGGTCAGGAGTACCCGGTCAGCCCCTCCATTTGCAAGCACATTTTCCGCCACATGGAGCGAATCATCGACTTTTGCTCCTCCTAGCACGAAAATTGTTGGCCGTTCCCCTCCTTTGATCCCTCGGTCCAGAGATGTGAGCTCCTTTTCCATGACCCTCCCGGCTCCGGTAGGGAGAACCTCAGTAAATCCAACTACGGAAAGTTGAGACCTGTGAGATACGGCAAAGGCATCATTAAGGAAGATATCCACAAAAGGTGCCAGTTTTTTAACCGGATAGGTTTTTGCCTGTTCTGCTGGAGTTCTTTCAAGGCTTTCTTCGGAATAGAACCTTACATTTTCGAGCAGGATGACATCTCCATTTTCCATAGAAGCAATTCTGGTCTTTGCGTAAGTTCCGAAGATATCATCTACATAGAGAACCTGCTTTCCCAGATATTTGGACATCAGGTTGGCATGAGGCTTCATTGTAGTAAAGTCTTTTTTCCCGGGCCTGCTCTGGTGTGCAAGCAAAACAACTTTTGCGTCCTCAAGATCCTTCAAGGTGGCAATATGGCTTCGGATCCGCATATCGTCCAGAATATTACCCTGTGGATCCATAGGGGAGTTCAGGTCAACCCTTACAAGAATTGTCTTTCCGTGTGTGTCAAAATCATCGATTGTAAGAAAGTCTCTAGAAGTCATACCTCAGCGCACCTTTGTGAATGAGATTTTTTATATATATAGTGGGGAATAAAATTTAACAGCAAATTTCAGAGAATTTTTTATCATTGAATAGTGGTTATGTTTGTCATGGAATTTTTTCCATAAATAAGTTTGTTTGTATGCAGGTCTCGTGAGATGGATTACGAATTTTATATAAAAGCCAGAATCAAAAACTGGCCACAATTCAATAATATATCGGGTCACATATAAAAATATTAAAGGAGGTACAAGGCGACGACATATGAAAAGGATAACCATAGAGATTTTGAGGACCGAATCAGAACGATGGTGGAAGCCGGATACGAAACTGTTTCAAGGGAGATAATTAAATGCACCCGATGCCCACTCCATAAAAGTGCAATCAAAAGAGTCATAGGAAAAGGTTCCTGTAACCCGAAAGTTTTCTTCATAGGAGAAGCCCCAGGAAAAAACGAAAACGAAACCGGGATTCCGTTCTACGGCAGGGCAGGAAAAAAACTGGATAAAATGATCGAGTACATGGGGCTTTCCGAAGAAGACTGGATGGTAACAAATACGGTCAAATGCCACCCCCCTGAAAACCGAAGACCCAGTACAAACGAGATCGAGTGCTGTAAGCCCTTCCTGCTTTCTCAGATAATCCTGCTTAACCCGAAAATCATAATTCTTCTTGGTAATACAGCCGAGAAGTCCTTTTGCCCCGGAAAAAAACTCGAATGGGGAGTCCCTGTGGAACAAGAGGGAAGAACAATCCTGAAACTTTACCATCCCGCAGCCCTGATTTACACCGCCTCAAAAAAAGAGATCCAGCGTGCTTTCATTGACAAAAACCGTGAGCTATGGAGTTGAACATCCCGGATGAAAGCCAAGCCTTTGCAAAAAAAGTAAAAAACTTACCCGCCCGAAAATTGCCAATTAGGAGATCTTTACTTCAAGAATCCTGCAATAAAGCTTTGCTACGTCTGTTTTACCTTCAAAAATCAGAATAATACGGTCTGAAACGGTCTGTGAATCGATATATCGATTCACAAATTATAAATATCGAGATTTTTACTCTATTATTGGGGTTTGTGTGGAGGTCAGGAACAAGAATTTGAATAAAAAATCGACATCTAATGTCGTAAATTTAAGAGTTCAATATCTAATTCCGTAGCATTTAAGATTCAAATCTTGTGCCGTAACATCTAATATTCAAATATCTGAATGTCAAAGCATCTATATTCCAAAATGAAATTCTGAACACAGGTGCCTTAACGCCTTACACTAAACTCGCCGATATATGGACGAAATTAGTTGTATTATGTAGTTTGCCGGGGAAATAATTATTTGGGAGGGTATCATGGCCATGGTGAAAATGTCTCCTGATATAGTTTCGTGTTCTGATGACAAAGGAAACCTTGAAATTCAGATCGATCTGCCTGGAGTAAAGAAAGAGAATATCGAATTAAAGATGGTTGAAGAAGGCTTTTTCGTAAGAGCGAAAAGAGAAGAGACCGGGGTCGAGTACGCCGGGACTTATGCATTCTGCTGCGCGGTTGTCCCTCAAAAAGCGGTCGCCAGATATTGTGATGGAAAACTGTTTGTCATAGTGCCTTACAGAGAGAGTTCAGAGACTGTAGACATTGAAATTCAGTAAGAGACTGTAAACGTTGAAATCCAGTAAAAGAGACTGTAGACATTGAAATTCAGTAAATGAGACTGTAGACATTGAAATCCAGTAAAAGAGACTGAAACTTGAAATCCAGTAAAAGAGACTGAAACTTGAAATCCAGTAAAAAAGACTGTAGACATTGAAATTCAGTGAAAAGGTGAAATAACAAAATCGTTATTGATAGAGTATTCGCGCTGCAAATTTAACTTTTAATCTGGAAATAATACGGTGGAGGGAAAAAATGCACCCAGTAATCGACTATAAAAAGTGTACCGGAGCTCTTGCCTGCTACGAAGTTTGCCCTGCAGACGTTTTTGATATCGAAGAAATTGATCAAGTAAAAAAGGCAGCTGTAGCCCGTCCGGAAGATTGTATAGAGTGTAACCAGTGTGTGGAAGCCTGCCCGGAAGATGCCATCGAACTTGTTGAAGATTAAATTGGAAAATTCTCCTCGTAATTCTTTGGGACTAAACCTCAGCGGGTTGTTATCCTGGCAGTTATCAAGTCCAGGCGACGAATTAAAATCTGGACTCTAGAAAACTAACAATTCCTGGGGAAGCAATCCGGAGATTTGAAAAAATAGAAAACGCATATCAGAAAACGCAGATGAAGGAAAACAGGTAGTAAAGTACATCTTAAATATATTAATAAATCTCTTAAAAAACACACAGAATAACAAAGTGCCCTGATTTATAAATATATACATATTTTAGTGCCATGAGGCTCAAGACTGATTAAAAAGCAAGAGAAAAATAAAGTCCTCCTTGCTTAGAATTGCCGGGTTAAATCAAGATGTGGCAGCATAATTGCTTCATTACTTCATCTTTCTGACAAATGCAACTGCTCCCAGTAATGCTACAAGTACCCAAATAGAGCTTAGAAAAGGAATTGATGCTTGAGTAGGGACAGATTCTCTTTTCTGCTTACCCTCTGTTCCTCCGTTTGCTGTCATCCCGGTATCATTTGTCTGGTTCTCGGTTTGCTTTATAGGGGTCAAGAAAGAAGTACCATTTAATCCAATAGTAGAACTGGATTTTATTACCGGACCAATTGCCACAGCAGTAGGGGATCTTCCTACGGGCACCGTACTATTAACGTTATTTGTGGCTGTGTCAATTACAGAAGTAGTATTGCTCCCATAGTTCATTACATAAACCTTATTTCCATCTGGGGTAACTGCAACTTCGTAAGGATAATTTCCGACACTCACTCTATCTATAACCTCGTTTTTAGTTGTGTCAATAACATCAACAGCGCCCGTATGTGAAGTTGCATCAATATTACTTTTACCTGAATATCTACCAGGTATATCTATTGCCACGTATGCCCTCTTTCCATTCGGGCTGACTGCAATTCCATGTGGCAAGCTTCCAACATTTACTGTCGCTGTAACATTATTTGTTGCCGTGTCAATTACAGAAACAGTACCTTTGTAGTAAGGATAACTATTGGAATTAACCACATACACCTTTGTTCCATCCGGACTGACTGCAATTCCATGCGGATCTTTTTCCACATTTACTGTGGCTGTAACATTATTTGTTGCCGTGTCGATTACAGAAACATTACCCTGGTAGTCAGGAGGAATGCCGGAGTTCACAGCATATACCTTTTTTCCATCCGGGGAGACTGCAATTTTGTAAGGCAAGTTTTCGACTTTTACTGTGGCTGTAACATTGTTTGTTGCCGTGTCAATTACAGAGATAGTGTTGCTCGCAGTGTTTGCAACATACGCCTTTGTTCCATCTGGAGTGAATGCAACTCCTAAGGGGTAGCTTCCTACGTATATTGTGTCTATTACCTTATTTTTGGCTGCGTCAATTACAGAGACGCTATTGCTCATGCAGTTTGTCACATATACTCTTGTTCCGTCCGGACTAACTGCAGTCCCTGAGGGCTCGTTTCCCACATTCACCGTAGCTGTAACAGTATCTGTAGCAGTGTCAATTACAGAAACATTGTTACTCTCTAAGTTTGCAATATATGCAAATGGTGATGCACCTGCGATATCCATAAGTATTAAAACCGTAAGTGCCGCTATTCCAAAAGCTTTTAAAATGTTACATCTTCTGCATGCTTTATTAGATATTGCAATAGGTGAGAGTGAAAACGAAAAAGTGGAAATCGGTATTACTGATATAACTTTACTTTTCATCTATTTTCCCCGAGCAGCATTTGTCTAATAATAGTAACGTGGTTTCGCATTCAAAATTAATTACTGTAGTTTAATTCCTATAGTTTAACTATTATAAGCGATTTATTATAGTTTAATTATCATAAATTAATTATTATAGTTTAATTAACATACATACAGTCTTCTGCTATAACCTAAGTCCCACTTTTTTAAGCGCATAAACATCTCAAGATATCGAATTATGCTAATTTTTTAAGCATATAATCTTCAGGCTGTAACTCTTTATGATGTTTCCCAGTGTATCGATTCCAAAACACCTTCACGGACTTGAAATTTCAAATTTATTCATTAACAGTGAATTTTTTTCAATGATGGACTAGTTCTGGAATCGATACATTAATTCGTTTTTAGGGTGGGTAATGTTTGTTTTTAGGGTGGTTGGTGCAGGTAGTTAGCTATTTGATATTTTTCCGAAAACAAGGCTTCCCATGTTAGATTTATTTACTCCACTAACGATTTTCTCAAGTGTGAATCCTCCGATTTTATCCCCAATTTTGAGGGTTCTGGCATTTGCATAGTCAATCAGCCAGATTCCGTCAATCTGGACAACACTGTTGTTTCCACGTTGATAGACGTTACTAACATGTACTTTCAGGACAGGGACATTGTCTTCACCTTGAATCTTGTCAAGGTAGCAAGTCCAATTTTCACCGGTTGAAAGGATAGTATCATCTACATATTTTCCATTTTTATCGAATTCAAGCCAAACCTTCTTACCGGCAACGTCAACCTGCCTGGCCTTGATACTGTAACCCTGGCCGAGACCAAGTTTACTGCCGGCCTTCAGGGTGAATTTGTCACCGCTGTCAAAGACAAGCCTGGCAAGTTTGTCAACATGACATTTCCAGATTGGGTCGTAATCGGCACTCAGTGGAACATTCTTCTCTCCAAACAAATCAATTACCGGGTATCGTTCATTAGACCAGCTACTGCATTTATAGCTGGTACTGACAACATTACAGCTTACAGGAGATTCTGTAGCATTTTTGAAAATAAGGCTCCCCAGGTTAGACGAATTTGTTCCATTGGTGATTTGCTGAAGTGTGAATCCTCCGATTTCATCTCCAATGTTAAGGGTTCTGGCATTTGAATAATCAATTAGCCAGATGCCATCGATAAAAACGATGCAGTTCTCCACACCTACGAATAACTGTTTGACGTGGACTTTCATGACAACAATATTATTTTCACCCTGAACATTGTCAAGAGTAACAGTCCATGTCTTGCTTTCATCATCAGTATTAACGGAGAGATTTTTATCGGCTATGTGTTGTCCGTCTTTAGTGAACTCTAGCCAGACTTTCTCACTATCAATGTCGATCTGTTTGACTTTGAGAGCGTAACCATTTTCAAAGTCAATGTTTTCACCGTTTTTGAGAGTGTAAGTCTCATTACTATCAACCATTAACCTTGCAAGCTTGTCAACATGTGATTGCCAGAGTGAACCATTATTGGCTAGCAAGGGAACATTCTTCTCTCCAAACAAATCAATTACTGGGTATCGTTCATTAGACCAGCTACTGCATTTATAGCTGGTACTGACAACATTACAACTTACAGGAGATTTCGTAGTATTTTTGAAAATAAGGCTCCCCAGGTTAGTCGAATTTGTTCCATTGATGATTTTCTGAAGTGTGAACCCTCCGATTTCATCTCCAATATTAAGGGTTCTGGCATTTGCATAGTCAATTAACCATATCCCGTCAATCCGAACGATATTGTCTACTGCCCCCGCGAATAGCTGATTGACATAAACTTTCATGACAACAATATTGTTTTCACCCTGAACATTATCAAGGGTAACATTCCATGTCTTGTTGCTATCAGTAGTAGTTGAAACGTTTTGATCAGCAATATATTTGCCATCCCTGGTAAATTCAAGCCAGACCTTCTCATTGTCAATGTCAATCTGCTTGACTTCAAGAGCATATCCCTGACCAAGGTCGAGCTTTTCGCCATCTTTGAGGGTATAAGTTGCGTTACTGTCAAGAATCAACCTGGCAAGCTTGTTAACATGTGCGTTCCATATATTACAGTGGTTAACAAGCAATGGAACATTTTTCTCCCCAAATAAATCAATTACTGGATATTGTTCGTTAGACCAGGTACTACATTTATAATGGGTGCCGACAACATTACAAATATTATCTTTATTGCAATTATTGTCTGTTGCACCTCCGGTGTTTACTGCTATTGAAATTAGTAGAGTAAGAGCAACCAGTGCAATTACTTTATGTTTTTTCATTTTACTGTTCCTCCCTGTTACTGCTACTTGCAGGTTGTTAAGCCGTCCTCTGGGCTTTAATTCGTCCAGGGCGAGTTAACTATACTCCGTTTTTTAGTAGTTTGTTGGATCTTCAAAATCTAGCATAGTTTCCACTAATCGTTGACCGTTATCGATCAAAAACCAGGAAAACAACATAAAGTCTTTCGACAAGACCCAAATTTTATTGCTAGACCGATAAAAACATGAATTAAGGAAATTAGGCTCTGTAGAAATCTTCTTGGAGTGGGTGGAGTAGTCTTTAAACCTGCAACTCAAGATGTGGGCTGGATTTTCGATAATTGAAGATGATCCGTTTCTGTCTGTTTGAAGAGGATTTCTACAAAGCTGGGAATTATTTGTTGATTTTTTTCTTTAGACTGTGGCATTTGATGCTTTTGTAGAGCCGGTTTCTTCTTCATCGAAATTTGCTTGTGATAAAATTCAAGAAGTCCAAATCCCATGAAATAGATGGGCCTTTACTCTTGTTAGTGGACACAACCGTTTTCTCTTCGGATGTAGGTGAAGAATCAACAGCTTGAGTTTTCTTGAAAGCAAGACTTCCCGGGTTAGATGAGTTTGTCCCGCTAACTATTTTTTCAAGCGTGGATTCCCCGATTTTATCCCCGATTTTAAGGGTTCTGGCATTTGCATAATCAATTAGCCATATCCCGCCAATCTGGACAATACTGTCGTTTCCGTCCTGATAGACTTTGCTAACATAGACTTTCAGGACAGGAATATTGTCTTCGCCTTGAATATTGTCACGTAAACAAGTCCAATAATGCTCATTGGGATAAGTTAAAGCGATAGTGTCATCTACATATTTTCCATCTTTATCGAATTCAATCCAAGCCCTCTCTCCATCAACGTCGATCTCCTTGACCTGGAGACTGTAGCCCTGTCCGAAATCGATTTTTTCACCGGTCTTCAGGAGGTGTTTCTTATCGCTATCAAGAACGAGTTTAGCAAGCTTATCAACATGACATTCCCAGATTGGGTCGTTATAAGGTTTCCGTGATTTGTCGCTATTGGCAAGCAACGGAAAATACGTTTCTCCAAATAAATCAATAGTTGGATATTGATTAGACCAGCTTTCACATGTATAATCAGTACCAACAACATTATAACTTATAGAAGATCCCGTAGCATTTTTAAAAACAAGGCTCCCCTGGTTAGAGATATTCGTGCTGCCGATTATTTTTTCAAGTGTCAATCCTCCGATTTTATCTCCGATTTCAAGGTTTATGACATCTGAATAATCAATAAGCCAGATTCCGTCAATCGTAACACAACTATATTGAAGGATATTATCTTCTACCAATCCGCCTACACTGTCAACATGAACTCTCATGACAATAACGTTGTTTTCGCCCTGAACGTTGTCAAGAGTAAGATTCCATGTTGTATTCTTGTCATCATTGAGTGTAACTATTCGGTCATCAACATATTTTCCGTCCTTTGTGACCTCGAGCCAGGCTTGACTATTGGGAATACTGATCTGCTTGGCTTCGAGAGCGTAGCCCTGGCCGAGCTCGATTGTTTCACCGTCTTTGAGAACTTGATGTTCATTACTGTCAATAATCAACTTGGCAAGCTTGGTAACATGTGAATCCCAGATACTTCCATTAGTGGTAAACAGCGGAACATATTTATCTCCAAATAAGTCGATTACTGGATACTGTTCATTAGATACCCATTTATAACTGGTACTGACAACATTACAAACATCGGTTATATTGCTTACATTGTCTTCTGTACTTGCAGTGTCTTCTGTATTTGCAGTGTCTTCTGTATTTGCAGTGTCTTCTGTATTTGCAGTGTCTTCTGTATTTGCAGTGTCTTCTGTATTTGCAGTGTCTGCTGCTACATTAGACCAGCTGTTGCATTTATAATTAGTACCGACAACATTACAAGCTACTGAAGGTCCCGTATTATTTTCAAAAACAAGGCTTCCCATGTTAGAGGTATTTACTCCGCTGACAATATTCTCAAGAGTAAATTCTCCGATTTTATCTCCTACCTTGAGAGTTGTAGCATTTGTGTAGTCAGTAAGCCAGAGACCGTCAATCTGAACGATATTGTCTACCGCACCCACAAATATATTCTTGACATGAACTTTCATGGCAACGACATTGTTTTCACCCTGAACATTGTCAAGGGTGACAGTCCATGTATTGTTGCCATCAGTATTGGCTGGGACTATCTGATCAGCAATATATTTTCCATTCTTACTGAACTCAAACCATATTTCCTCATTGTCAATATTGATCTGTTTAGCTTCAAGAGCGTATCCGTTGCCAAGATCGAGTTTTTCACCGCCTTGGAGGAGGGTGTAAGTATCATTATCATCAAGAAGCAACTTGGCAAGTTTGTTAACATGTACATTCCCAGTGGTTCCATTGGTGGTAAACAGTGGGACCTCTTTTTCTCCAAATAAATCGATTACTGGATATTGTCCGTTAGACCAACTCTCGCTTTTATAATCGGTTTCGGCTATATCACAAACGCTGGTTATGTTGCTAGCATTGTCTGCTGCGTTTGCAGTGTCGGCAGCAACTGAAATTAGGATAGTAAAAGTAACCACCAAAAATACTGTATATTTTTTCATTAAGTTGTTTCCTCCTTGTTTTAGTATTTTTTTGGACATTCCAAACCTGGTAAAGTTCCCCTAGCAAAGTTTCCGCTAATATTTGACGTTATTAATCAACAGCTCGTAGACTGTAAAAATTTGAAATATTTGTGAAAGTTATCCGTCCTGAAATTATTTCGATTCAAAACTTATTACATTAAATTCGTATCTTTACAACCCAAATAAATTATTAATAAAAAGAGGAGGCATTCACTGTCCCACCTCCCTTGAGTATCACCAATGCTTTCTCTGCAGAATTCCTGACGTATTTATACTCGTCTTTGTCAGTACTGACCCGACTCAAACATTTGATGGCTTCTGGTCCCCCCAGTATCCCAAGAGCTTGAACTTCAGTAATTCTGACATCCGACTCTCTTTCGGTCTCAAGGGCCTTAATGATAGGCTCAACAGCTTTCCTATCGCCAAGTTTTCCAAGTGCGTTTGCAGCACTTTTTCTTACCTCATAATTTTCATCCCCAAGTACGGAAATTAGAGGGTCGACTGCCCTTGTGTCCCCAACTTCCATAAGGGAATAAACAATTTCCATTCTTATATGCCAGTTTTCATTTCCAAGAGCGGCAATAAGAGCGTCTGCGGCCTCAGGATCTTTATATCTCGCCAGGGAATAGATAGCAGTCTCGCAGAGAGTAGAATCTTTAGACTGAATGATCTCTGCAAGGAGTGGAATCGCTTTTTTGCTCTCAATAAGTCCAAGAGAACCAGCAGCAGCTGCCTGTACCTCTACTTTGCTGTCTCCGAGGGCATTAATTAAGGGCTCTTCGGTCTGGGCAATTTCTTCAGACTCATTAAAATGACCCAAAGCGTATGCAGTTTCTCTACGTACTTCTGGAACCTGGTCATTCAGCATCCGAATCATAATAGGGACAGCAGCAGGATCCTGAATATGCTCATATACAGATACGGCGTTGGTCCGGATTGTAGGATTTTTGTTTTCCAGCAGTTTAATAAGTTTTCCGAACACGTATTCACCTTTCATAAGGCTAAGACTGGAAGCTGCATAACTCCCAATTTCCTTATCACCTAATAGGTCCAGGAGGGTGTCAACTGCCCGCGGATCTCCTATTTCTCCAAGGGCAAACACAGCCTCAGAGCGTATATCCGAATTGCCGGTATAACGCATATCCGAATCGCCATCATAGTTTATACTGGCATCATCGCGTTTCAGAACCTCACAAAGAGGTTCAGTAGCCCTGGGATCTTTCAACATTCCAAGTGAAATTACCGTATAGCGAACGACCTCTCCGTCTTTGTCCTTCAAAAGCTCGATAAGGGGCTCAACAGCTTCAGTTGCTTGAAGTTCACCAAGTGAAAAAGCTGAATTCATACGGACCTCCGGAACCGGGTCCTTCAGAGCTTCTATTAAAGAGTTTGTAGCTTTTTTGTCACCTATTATTCCAAGATCCTGGGCAGCAAGGCTTCGAATCTGTGAATTATCGTCTTTTAAAGCTTTTATAAGAGGATCTACTGCAGGTTCCCCAATCTCACAAAGTTCATTAGCTGAAACCGAACTGACTCTCTCGTCCTCATCTCCTAGACCCTGAACCAGTGAATTCACATGGGCCTCTACCGGGTCCTTCTCAAGACAGCCAGCACAGTTTCCGAAAAGCAAAAGCATAAGAACCAAAAGTTTTGCGCTTTTGCAACTGAAAAGCTCGTCTCTTTTTATCATGTGCCTCACCTACCCTCCTCCTGAGCCGGAATATGCAATTCGGCAGATGTTACCTGGTCCTGCCATCGGGATGTTACATTCAGCAGGAAACGATCTCCTTCTTTCCCAACAATCACATTCTGTACAGGCATGTATGAATCTCCTGAAGGCTTGCCGTGAGCAATTTCCACAATTGCATATGGATAACCTGGCCAGGTTCTGAGGGCACTTTTATCCTGTCCACTCACGGAATAAAGCCCGGAAGATTTGAACACAATTTCCCCTGTTTTCTCGTTTGTCACTGTTAAGTTAGTACTCACTTTATCTGCAGAGCTCAGCCCGTAATTTAGGAGATAGCCATAAATCCTGTAAACATCAGAAGTGTTTGTGTGCTCCATTTCATCTTCCAGTTTCAGGTGGAGTTCAGGAAATGGGACATTTACGAGATAAGTATCTTCATCCAGAAGCCTGCTATTCTGAACGACCCTGACATTTACAGGGTACTCCCCTGGAAGTCTATATCCGAGCCATACACTGACTGAATTGTTTCCGGGAACAAGCTCGATCGGCTTCTGAAGAGAAACTGTTCCTTCATCCCATGGATTTGTAGAATTATCGGAAATTATCAGCCTCGATGTTGAGTAGCTCACCCCATTTTCGTCCACAAAAGCGTTCTCAATCTCAAGCCATACATCAACGGTCTTTAAACCGTTATTTTGAAGCGTTATGTTCAGCTTTCCAGAGTCACCTGCTCCAAAAGGAGAAACATACATATCAGTAATTTTTACATCGGCCCCATTTCCATAGTACCATGCCCCTCCCAGAACCAGGGCCAGTAAAATAACTGAAATCGAAATAAGAGCACTTTTTTTCATTTCATTTCACCCTTAATCCCGACGTTATCCTTAAGTTCATCAGCTATCGAAATGCAGTTTGTAAGCCCGTACTTTTTCTTTGTTATTATGCCTCTCCTTTCCAGGTTCATGAGAACTCGAGAAACTTTGGCTTTGGAAAAGTCAAGGGAATTCACGAGTTCATTCTGAAGAATTCTTCCTCCTTTTGCTGCAATCAGTTCAATGGCTTTCCTTTCATCTCCTTCAAGGGCCCGCAGAAGGACATCTGTGGGGTCGATGTTATCTCTGTACAGGTTTTCTTCAACAGGATCATTTTCAAGCGAGACCTCAAAAATCTTCTCTGGAGCTTTCTCTGTAATAACGTTGAAAGCAGTTACCTGTGCTTCTTGTCCGGTTATTGAAAGCTCAGATCCTTGAACTCCCAGGTACAGTAGAACCTGAGCCAGCGCCAGACCTCCAAGAAACCCGGAAAAAAGGAGAATATACGCTTCTTTTACAGTATACACATACGGGATATCCACAACCTTGAACGTGTCCCCTTCAAGCTGGATTACCACTGGTGAATCCTCAAGTAGGAGATTAATAGCTACAGTGCTTGAAATAAGCAGGATACCCACAGCCAGCATGAGTCTTTTCCGTTCCTGGGCCGTCTTACCACCTCATTTACTACTCCCAGTATGTACGAAACAAATGTTATAATTTTACTATGACCAGGCCTGAAACGTCTCAGAATTCTGAAACCACTGCCAAAGGGTTGCGAAAATAAGTTTTTCATAAGTATTTGCAAAAAAACTCGAAAAATTGACCACAAACCTTTTCAAAAAAACTGCTTGCCCGCAAGCCTTTTCAAAAAACTGCTTGCCCGCAAGCCTTTTCAAAAAACTGCTTGCCCGCAAGCCTTTTCAAAAAAGGCTTGAGCGAAAACCACTGCTAAATCTAAAACGTCATGACGGCGTGATCAACCGGCGCAACGGTTGCGGGTCAGCGGTTGTACTTGACCCCAAAAAATCACATGTTACTCTTCAATATCAACCTCAAATCCACAGCAAGTGCGCCTTTTCCCTTTTCAAAAACCATCATAGGGTTTATCTCAAATTCTTTAATCTCCGGAAAATCGCAAACAAGGTTCGAAACCCTGAGAATTATGTCTACAAGCGCGTTAATATCAGAAGGTTTTTCACCCCTGACTCCAGCAAGTAAGGGATAGGTTTTGATTCCTGTAATCATTTCTCTGGCTTCTCTTTCGTCAACAGGGACTATCGCAAACTGGATATCTTTGAGAATTTCTATATAAATTCCACCAAGCCCGAACATCAGCATGGGCCCGAATGTGGGATCATGAACCATCCCTAAAATTACCTCTTTGCCGCCTGAGAGCATGGGCTGAAGCTGTACACCTTCAAGGTATGCATCCGGCAGTTTCTTTTGGATGTTATCTATCATGTCCTGGTAGGCAGTTTTCACCTCAGCAGCGTTCTGAAGGGAGAGTTTGATTCCTCCAATATCGGATTTATGAGATATCTGTGGAGAAACGACCTTCATTACAAGAGGATAACCTATCTCTTCTGCTGCGATTATAGCCTCTTCTGCAGTTTTTGCAAACCTGGTCTTTATTACAGGGATGCCGTAAGCTTTCAAAATGTCAAAAGCTTCAAGACCCAGTATGTGCCGGTTCTTTGCTCTGGCAGCTTCAAAAATCCTGGTTACCAATACCCTATCTTGTCCGGATGTACGGGGGACAATATCCACCTGCTTCATAATCATATGATAACTTAAGGACAGTTATTCGTTAAGGGTATTAATTTTGTAACAACATAAGTTTCAGCTCTGAAAGGACTGAGAAAACAATTCTTGAAAAAAACGGATAACGGAATAATACCGTTTAAACTAAAAAATAGAAAAAGTAAAGGAGACTTCTCCTTTACGATCAAACAGGTACCGAGCTGCGTAGTTTAGCTTCGGTCTCAACAATGTCCTTTGTTTCCCTTGCAATGGCAAGTTCTTCATTGGTTGGAATGACAAGAACCCTTATACTCGCATCAGGGGTGCTGATGTCGATTTCCTGGCCTCTGATCTTGTTCTTTTCCTCATCGATTTTTATGCCGAGGCCGTCAAGACCAGCAAGGATTCTCTTTCTGATGCTTGCGCTGTTTTCTCCGATACCTGCGGTGAAGACAATCGCATCTGCACCATTGAGCACAGCTAAATACTCACCAATGACTCTCTTAACACTATATGCGAAGATTTCAAGGGCAAGTTCGGCTCTCTCGTTGCCGTGGGAAGCTGCTTCATCAAGGTCTCTGAAGTCATTGCTGATCCCGGAAACTCCAAGCACACCGGACTTCTTGTTCATGAGAGTGTCAATTTCTCTGCTTGACAGGCCTTCTTTATCCATAACGAAGGGAACGACTGCCGGGTCAATGGAACCACATCTGGTACCCATTGCAACCCCTTCAAGAGGAGTAAAGCCCATACTGGTATCAATAGATTTTCCACCTTTCACTGCTGTAATACTTGAACCGTTTCCAAGGTGGCAGGTAATAATCTTGGTATCTTCTATGGGCTTTCCAAGCATAAGGGCGGCTCTTCCGGCAACGTACTTGTGGGAAGTACCGTGGAAACCGTATCTTCTTACTCCATGCTTTTCATACAGATCATATGGCAAAGCATACATGTAGGCATACGCGGGCATTGTTTGATGGAATGCAGTGTCAAAAACAATAACCATCGGCGTTCCAGGCATGATCTCTGCACAGGCTGAGATTCCCATCATGTTTGGAGGATTGTGAAGGGGTGCCAGGTCAAAACAATCCTTGATAGCCGCTTCTACACCTGCATCAAATAGAGCAGATGTTGTGAACTTCTCGCCACCGTGCACAACTCTGTGCCCGACAGCGTTGATTTCACCCATGTCTGTTATGACACCAAATTCCGAGTCGGTAAGAGCCTTGACAACTTCTTCGAGAGCTACCTTGTGGGTTGGCAGGTCAACCTGCTTTTCCAGCTTCTTGCCATCAAACCTCTTCTGAGTAATGATCGAGTTATCGATTCCGACCCTTTCGCAGAGACCGACTGCAAGGGGTGACTCATTGGTCATATCAATTAATTGATATTTTAGGGATGAGCTTCCTGCGTTTATTACCAGTACCTTCATGTTTAAACCCCAATTCATTAGATTGCTTTTAATTTACGTTTTATATATACAATAAAATATTTTATATATGAAAGTCAATAAAAAGCTTCCTAAAACGTTCATAAATATAGAAACGTTTTTAATTATTTACTTGTCCTGTGCTGCAGCCTGGACGCAGGTAATTGCAACGGCACCGACTATATCTTCGTCGCTGCATCCTCTGGACAGGTCATTAATTGGCTTGGCAAGTCCCTGGGTAATAGGGCCATAAGCTTCAGCCTTTGCAAGCCTCTGGGCAATCTTGTATGCAATGTTTCCAGCATTGAGGTCTGGGAATATAAAGACATTGGCCTTGCCTGCAACAGGGCTTCCCGGAGCCTTTGAAGCTGCAACTTTAGGAACAATTGCTGCATCTACCTGGAGTTCACCATCGATTGCTACATCAGGGGCAATTTCCTGCGCAAGCTTTGTGGAAGCGATTGTTGCTTCGGTCAGTTTGCTGTGTGCGCTTCCCTTGGTGGAGTAAGAAAGCATTGCAACATATGGTGTGTCCTGAACCAGCAGTTCAAAGGTTTTTGCAGAGATGACAGCAATGTTTGCAACGTCTTCAACACTGGGCATTTCGACCATACCTGAGTCAGCAAAGAGGAATGTCCCGTCTGACCCGTATTCACAGTCTGGTACGGCAATGATGAAAAAAGCAGATGCTAGAGCTGCACCCGGAGCAGTTTTGACGATCTGCACAGCGGGTCTAAGTGTATCAGAGGAAGAGTGAGCAGCACCTGAGACTACACCGTCGACTTCACCGAGTTTTGCCATCATAACAGCGAAGTAGACGTAATCCTTCATAATTTCGGCTGCGCTTTCGAGTGTAACACCTTTATGCTTTCTCAACTCGTAGAAAGCCTGAACATATTCGTCTTTTCTCTCATATGTTTCTGGGTTTACAATTCTTGCTTTTGAGAGGTCAAGGTCTCCGGCAAGGGCCTTGATGTCTTCTTCCTTACCAACAAGGACGACCTTTGCAACACCTCTTTCGAGAATCTTGGCAGCTGCCTGGAGGGTTCTGATATCTTCAGTTTCAGGTAAAGCGATTGTTTTATTGAGTTTCTTTGCTCTTTCACTGATCTTTTCTAAAAATGTTACCAATCAACCAACCTCCTATATAATTGGAGTAGTTTAAGTTAGCTGGGTCTTAATATATAAATTTACGTAAAATGAATAGGGATATATATAAAAATAATAAATATATAATTAAGACTGCCAACAAAAACTTATATATGGACTTTTTTTCTTTAAAAGATATAACGATCTGTGATATTTTTGGCAGATGGTATACTTTACAATTATTACTGATTATACGTGATAAATAATATAAAAGAATTTCGGAATGATTTAAATGAAGATTCTGGGAATTTCAGGCAGCCCACGAAAGGGAAAAAACTGTGAAAAAATGATTTTAACCGCTCTCGAAATAGCAAAAGAAAGGGGTTTTGAAACTGATACCGTTTTTATTTCAAACATGGAGATTGCACCCTGCAAAGTTTGCGGAGCTTGTATGGAGAATGACTCATGTGTAATTGAAGATGATATGGAAAAAGTTTATGAAAAAATGAGATCCTCAGACGGTATAATTGTTGCATCCCCCGTTTATATGGGGAATTATCCTGCCCAGCTCAAAGCCCTTTTTGATAGAAGTGTCCTGCTTCGCCGCAATAACTTTACACTTAAAAACAAAGTTGGAGCCGCTCTCTCAGTCGGAGGCTCAAGAAACGGAGGTCAGGAAAAAACCATTCAATCAATCCATGACTGGATGCATATTCACGGCATGATTATAGTTGGTGATAATTCCCATTTCGGAGGAATAGCCTGGAACCCGGCAGAAGAAGACTCCATCGGTATGCAGACCGTTTCCGAAACTGCAAAAAAACTCTGTGAGGTTCTGGAACTTATCCAGAATAACAAAAGATAAGAATTGAATATAAGGCTGTAAATCGAAAAGGCTGTAAATCGAAAATCCTGTAAATATAAAAGGCTGAATACAACAAATATACAGAAGGCTGAATATATCAACTATTAAAAAGGCTGAATATATCAAAGATACAGAAGGCTGAAGATCGTGAAAAAAATCGAGGAAAATAATCTTCGATTTTCACAGGCTATACTCTGGGCATACATTGTATAATATAATATAATGATACATTTAAATAAATGCTTGAAATCCTTCGAGTGAAAAATACTCAGGTAAAATAAACCTGAAACTTACCTTTTTGTTCAAGAAAAAGGAAGAGATAAAAGGATTTAAGAGGCACGAGTTTTTGGAAGTTAGTCCAGAGCACAGAGTGGTATTCCACAATGTAAGAGAATATCCCAGGATAACAGAGTATATTGCCCGGTTTGATACCGAAACTGCCAGAGTCAATACAATTGCTATTATAATCGGGCTCCTTACAGGTTTCGTGATAGGAGTTTATGACAGGACTCTCCAGTACAGCAACACTTTTCTGGGTATGCAGCAAGGGTTCCCATTGCATGAGTTCCCACACTATTATGTGTTATTCGTGCCTGCCTTTGGGGGTTTGCTGGTAGGACTAATCTCCCATTTTCTGATGAAAAAGAAATACGGCGTTGACGGGCTTATAGAAACCGTAACCCTCCGCGGAGCAAGGCTTAATCTCAAGGATGTTTTTCTGGAAGTTTTTACTTCAATAATCACAATCAGTTCAGGAGGTTCCCTGGGAAAGGAAGCACCCGGAATCCTTGCAGGAGCCGGTACCGGGGCTTTTATGGGAAAAATCCTGAATAGCACGGAAAGGCAGCTTCAGATCCTTTTAGGCTGTGGAGCTGCAGGCGGAATTGCAGCTGCGTTTAACGCCCCTCTTGCAGGGGTTGTCTTTGTGGTAGAGGTAATCTACGGGGAACTTGAAACCAGGACCTTTATTCCGATAGTTATTTCCTCGGTCTTTGCAACCCTTGTCTCAAGCACACTTTTCGGAATAAAACCTATAGAGATTTCGCCTTACCAGTTGATTAACCCCTACAAAGAACTAGGACTCTGCCTTGTGCTCGGACTTCTTGCGGGTATCGTCTCTACAGTCCTGATCCGGACGCTTTACTACACAAAAGATATTTTTTCGGAAATCCCTTTCCATCCCGTTTTCAAGCCTGCTCTGGGAGGGCTCGCAGTCGGAGCAATGGGTATTTTTTATCCCAGAGTTATGGGAATGGGCTATACTGTAATAACGGATGTCCTCAACAACCAGTTTACTTTCAAGATCCTGATAATCCTGCTCTTTTTAAAGATCCTTGCTTTTTCCCTGAGCCTGGGCTCTGGAGGCTCAGGAGGAACGATTGTCCCTTCTCTTTTTACAGGTGCAATGCTGGGAGGGGCTTTCTGGACAGTCGCAAACCTGCTTTTTCCGGGGACCTTAGCTGAGCAAGGGGCATATGCTATGGTCGGGATGGGTGCAGTCTTTGCCGGAACTGCCAGGGCTCCTCTTACTGCCATTCTGATCCTTTTTGAGATTACAAGGGACTATAATATGACTCTTCCTCTCATGTTTGCCTGCGTCCTCAGCAATGTGATGTCAAACGCCCTTTATCCGGAGTCCATTTTCACGGAGGGCCTACGCAGGAAAGGATTTAAGATCCGAAAAGGCAGGGAAGTGGATATCATGAGCTCCTTGTTTGTAAAAGACGCCATGATCACATATGTCCAGACAGTCTCTGAGGAAAAGAGTGTTGAGACACTTACAACCCTAATGCAGGTAAGCCGACACGTCGGTTTTCCAGTCCTTGATTCCAAAGGCAAACTTTCAGGTATAGTAACCCTTTCAGACCTCCGGAGCAAAGTAAAGTCCGGAGACGTTGACAAAAAAGTAAAGGATATAGCCACCCGGCGTCTGGAAGTTGCCTATCCTGATGAAACCCTTGATGCGGTCCTCAAACGCTTTGCTTCAAAGCAAATAGGCAGGCTTCCAGTCGTGGACAGAGAGGATAAAACCAGACTACTCGGTCTCATTACCCGAAGCGACATCGTAAATGCATATAACAAGAAAGTCGTGGAAAAAGTCCGGGATACCTACTGAAAATAGTCAGGATGCCTACTGAAAATGGTCCGGATACTTGCTGAAAATAGTCCGGATACCTGCTGAAAATAGTCAGAATACCTGCTGAAAATAGTCAGAATACCTGCTGAAAATAGTCAGAATACCTGCTGAAAATAGTCCAGATACCTGCTGAAAATAGTCAGGGTACTTGCTGAAAATAGTCAGGATACCTGCTGAAAATAGTCAGGATACTTACTGAAGGTGCATACTGAAAGCAGTAAACCTAAAAAAGATCCCCTGACAATAAGAATAGAATCTGGAAAGGAAATACCATTTAGATATTGTGGGGGGACATTATGCCTGAGTCCGTAACTGAAAGTAGTTCAAACGGGTACATGGGGACGTACCTGAAAAACGTAATACTGGAAGATAAAGATAAAAACTCTAACTATGTAGAATTATCCGCCAGAGAAATACTACCAATCACGCGCAGGCTTTTTGAAGAAAGGGTTTCTCTTGCCTATGATTTCAAGATCTCACAAATCGTAGAAAAAGAAAAGCACCTGATAATTTACGGGGAAGCAGGTTCAGGAAAGACAAGCACCCTAAAATGGCTGAGTACGGTTTATGCCAGGGAATACCTCCTGAAAAAAGAAGGATTTGTTCCGATATATATAGAACTTGAGTCCTATGTTAAAGGTTCTTTTTATAATTACTTAAAAGCAGAGGTAACGAAAAAAGGCATTTCTGAGACGGATTTTAAGAAGCTGCTCGAAGGAAAAGCCCTGCTGTTACTGGACGGGCTTGATTTGCTCATGCCTTCAGAGAATTTTTCCCCTTTTGATGAGATCTCCGACTTTATTTCCGAATATGAAGCCTGTAGATATGTTATTGCCTCAAGACCCGAGCCGTCTGATAGCTTAAAAAGTACATTTGCACTTTCCGAACTTGAAAAATTGACTGATGAAAAAATCAGGCTTTTTATAGAAAAGTACGTTCCCAACAAGAGACAGGCAAAGCTTTTAAAAGCCAGAAGCCTGGGTGAGATTCAGTCAAAGCCTATCCTCCAGAATCCTCTGCTGCTTTATCTCTGGATCAAACTTTCAACGGCACATATGGGAAGAAGAGGAAAACATGAAGGCATCCAGCATTTTAATTTTTTTGATTCAATTCCTTTCATCCGGGCAGAAATCTATCAGGCTTTTGTTTCGGAGCTTTTTAAAGATTTCAGAATAAGAGAGGAATTTTTTAGATTCCAGGACCAGCTGTCTCTAAGAGTGAGCTTTGAGAAAATAAATTCAGAAAGGGCACCAGATGGAAGAACAGATTCTCAAGAACCCAGTGCTGAAAGAACAGATTTTCAGGAGTGCAGTAGCGGAATAACAGATTCTCAGGAGTTCAATAACGGAATAACAGATTCTCAGGAGTTCAGTAACGGAAGAATTAGTTTTCAGAAGTCCAATAACGGAAGGATAACTTCTCAGGAGCTAGATACTGGAAAAATAGATTCTCAGGAGCTGAACACCGAAAGAACAGATATTGAAAATTTCCTTATAAACCTGGCCTTCAAACTCCAGTGCAGGAATAAGGTTTCATGTAAGTATAGCTATGCCCTTGAAGTGGCAGAAGCATATATAGAATCCAGCAGGTCTGGAAGGATTACAGAGTGCAGCAAATCTGGAAGGACTACAGAGTATAGCAAGTCTGGTAGAGTAAAGGCGGGAAAACTCCTTCAGGCCTGCTTAGAGCTTGGAATTCTGATAAGAAAGAGTTCCGAAGTAAAGTTCGGAATAAATCGAGTTTTTCAGGAATATTTTGCGGCTTTAAAGCTGAAAACATACTTTGAAAACGGGATGGATATCTCAAAGGCTTTCAGGAATCCGAGATGGGAGAATGTGATTATGCTCACCTCGGACTTGCTCGAGTCAGGAGACAAACTTGTAAATTTGATGGTCTCAAGCGGAAACTTATATCTGGCTTCAAAATGTGCTGGGAGAGCCAGTCCCGAAACAAAAGGAAAGCTATGTGTTTTGCTTGCCAGAAAACTTGACAGCAGGTATACTGTAGAAAAAATAAAGGCTGTTCAGAGCCTTGGAAGGCTCGGAGCCTGTGGGATCAGGGCCAATACTGGAGCACTTAAAGATAAAGATATCAGGGTAAAAAGAGAGACTGCGAAAGTGCTTGGGGAAACCAGGTCCGAGATGGCACTTATTCCACTTGAGGCTGCAGTTGGGGATGCAGATTATTCTGTGCGGATAGAAGCCATAAAGTCTCTTGGCTTAATAGGGTCCGAAAGGGCAATAGAACTGCTCAGGGACACATTTAAAGATAAGAATCGGGCTGCCCGGCTGGAGGCCGCAAATGCGCTAATGCAGATTGGATCTGAAAAGGCGCTGGAAGTCCTTATTTCCGCACTCGGGGCCAAAGACGACTTTGTTCGGATTGGAGCTGTAGGAGCCCTTGGAAAGACAAATTCCAGGCAAGTAGCGGAAGCCCTTATAAAAGCATTTCAGGAAGAAGACAAACTTGTCCGGCTGGGAGCTGCCGAAGCCCTGGGCCGGATGAGGTCGGAAAGAGCTGTTGAACCGTTTGTAGATGCCCTTGAAGATAAAGATGAATTTGTACGCTGGATCGCTACAAAAGCCCTTGGAGAAATCAAATCGGACAAAACTTCCGGAACATTCGTCAATATGCTTGGGGACGAAAGCCGTTTCGTCCGAAGGGAAGCTGCAAAAGCCCTCGGGGGAGTAGGTTCCGAGGAAACGCTTGACCCCCTTGTTTCGGCACTCTCGGATGAGGACGAGTTTGTAAGAAAGACAGCCGTAGAATCCCTTGGAGAAATAAAGTCCGAGAAAGCTGCTAAAACCCTGATAAATAAACTCCAGGACAACAGCCATTTAGTCCGGCTGGAAGCCGCAAAAGCTCTCGGAATGATGAAAGTTAGAAAAGCCATTGCTCCGCTGCTTTTTGCCCTCGGGGATGAAAACCGCTTTGTCAGGAAGGAAGCTGCAAATGCACTCGGGCAGCTGGAGTGCGAAAAAGTCCTTGACCCCCTTATCAGGATTTTTAAGTCCCAGGACCCTTTCACAAGGCAGGGAGCAGTAAGAGCCCTTGGCCAGATAAATCCCTATGGGATTCCTGATTGCATATCAGACCAAATTTTTGATTTCATTGATAACGCCCTGAAAGACGAAGACAAGCTTGTGCGAAAAGAAACAGCAAAAGCCCTGCAAAGCCTGTCCGAAAGCAGAAGTGAAAGAGCGTTTGAATCCCTGATCAGCGCCCTGGATAACGAGGACGATGAAGTCAGGAGGCTTGCAGCCGGGTCCCTGAACCTTTTTGATTGTGAAAAAGCTATTCCTCCGCTGGTCAGCGCCCTCAAGTCAAGAGACGCAACCGTGCGCCGGTTTGCTGCCGACACCCTCGGCCAGATAAAATCAAAAGAAGCTCTCCAGCCCCTGATAGATGTTCTGATTTTTGATAACGACGGCTCTGCAAAAGAAGAAGCTGCAAAAGCCCTTGGTAAAATAAAATCCAGCCAGGCTATAGAACCTCTTATTGATGCGCTGATGGACCCAAATAATAAAGGAAGATCAGGAGCAGCCGAGGCTCTCGGCCAAATTAAAGCCGAAAACGCAGTTGATTACCTTATTGCCGCCCTTACGGATACGGATGATTTTACGCGGTTGGCTGCTGCAAAAGCCCTCGGCCGTATAAAACCTGAAAAGGCTGTCGAACCCCTTATTAACAGCCTTTATGATTGTAACCGCTTTGTAAAAGCCGAAGTAGCCGGAACCCTCAAAAAGATATGTACTGGAGAGGACAGGCCACGTTTGCAGGCTTTATTTGACTCGGAAGACGATTTTACGGCAAATCTCGCTTTTGAGATCCTGGAAAGCATTGAAATGGAGGAAATCTTAAAAACCAAGCTGTTTTTAGATTGGGAATAAATCAGAAAGGCGTATCAAAGCTGAATGAAGAAAATAAAGAATTTATTTGAACTAGAAAAACGGAAATAAGGAAGTAACAACGGAAAAAAGAAAAAGCAGAAAAAAATCAAATTGGCGGGGAAAATCTTACCAAATATAACCTGTTGTAACAATATACAAAATTTCATTCATTAGTTTCCGTAACTCTTTACGAGGTTTTTCTGTATGTGATTTCTATGAAGGAAAGGTGATGGTGATGCTCCATGATTTCAATAGAACATCATCGATTTTATGTATCTGTATATATATACAGACATATATTGCTAAATTTATAATTTATAGCGTATATCTATTTTGAGATCGGCTTTTTCATTTTGACTTACTAAATCTACATCTAACTAACTCTTCCCAGCTTCTCCTTGCTCCCAAGCCTAAGTCGACTATTTTAGCTTTAATTTCTTCTGAAGGATTACCTACCAAATTTTTCATACGATGCTCTCCATCGAATGGAGAATAAAAATACTTGTAATCCTCTGCAAGGACTTCTTTGTCACAATGATACCAGTCTTTTGAATAATCTGGAGCAAAATTATCTAGATCTAGTCCTCTCATCCGGTAATAATCTAGTGGCATCCTTTCTTTCCATATATCCTGCTCAAAGTTTTCGATCATATAGCCCAAGGTCCAATGATGCCCAAACTCATGTGCTAACGTTTTCTTCATATCTTCTAGAGTCTTCAGATATGTGGCATTGAGAATTATCACTGCTTTTACATTTCTCTTGTCAAGCCCAACTTCGTCCCATTGAGCAGTCCAATAGCCCTTGTAGCCCGTATCTCCATCCGCCCTTATCTTGACGTATTCAAGCCACGGTGTTTCTACTTGAGTGCAAAGACACTCATCAACAACGAAATTCTTCAGTTCGTGGAACTCCTCTGTTGAAAGTGCACCCGCCTCATCTACGAGATTGATCATTCAAAATCCTCCTCCCTGGCCGGGCCTGTTGACATAATCACACGTTTGCCCTTTACTTTAGTCTTCTCACTTTTTTCTTCCATTCTCATCCAGACATCTCGAGTGACGCCTGTTACTTTTACTTCTCCCATGGGAGGTTTTGGCATCTCTTTTTGCTCTAGGAGTTTCTCGATATCTGAGACATCTTTTCCGGCTGCTTTTGCATCCTTTTTTATTTTCTCTAGTTCTTCCCTAGTTATTGGTTCCATACCACCAACTCCAATCTTTATATTTTTCTTTTAATTAAAATTCTAGTGTTTTTATACTCACGTTTAGTAGCAATTTGCTATCTTGTCAAAATATTAATATAATGTGATTAAATAATAAAATAATTATATAAAAAGATTAAAGAAAATAAATTCAGAATAATAGGCTCTTTGTTATTTTGAGTGGGTATTTAATAACAACTCCTAATGCGGAAATCGTCTACTGATGCATGATTGGTGTTTTCAGGATAAAATGTCCAACCCGGCTTTTGATTGAGTTTTAATGCTTTTGCAATATTATGGCTCTCAAAACGCCAAAATAACCGGTAAAGAATGATGGCAGACGTTATTTCTATCACGTTGGAATAATAACAACTGAATACAAATGGGTGCTCAAAGGATTAACGAAGAGTATAAAACAATTTCATTTGAACCAGAGAAATAAAAATAAGTACAAAATTAACCCGTGAAACCATATTCGCCATATTTGGTCGTCTTTGTCACGCTCGACGCAGGAGAGCGGCGTTTCCAAAGTAGAGAAATGAATAAAAAAACTATGTATCCCAAATTTAACAGAAGCGTATATTGTATAATGTCTGAACGGGCTTCATGCTTCTGCTTTCTTCATACTATTCAAAGTTTTATCCCGCATCTTATGATTTTTTGACATTTTTTATTTTACCAAAATGTACTGTGTCGATACAACGTGTTTTGTGTAATAAAATACTGTATTGATAGCAGAATCTGTCAAATTAGGGATGTATAGAAGATGAAAATAATAAAAATAACTTTTAAGCACAAAAACGCTAATGATTTTTTTCAAAATAAACCAGTCACTCATATTCAGTTTTTTAAACAGACATTTTTTTTTCTGTTCACCCCAGTTGGACTGATTATATTAATTCAAATTTTGATTTTTTACAAATCACTTGTAGATTAAAAAGGCTTATGCCAATTGCAGGTTCATTTCAATTTAATTCAAAAATTCTGCTTGAGAATTTCGTATAGATGTAGTCGAAAATATCATGTAAAAACATAAGCCTTTTTTGTGGTATAAGATATATATTCTAAAAAATAACAATATGTTATATATGATAAACTTTGTGGACTTATCCATACTTATAATACTACTAATTTCTACAACAACTTCAGTTTTTATATTTAAGGCTATACAATACAAAAAATCGTTTTTCCAAATAAATGAAGAACTTTCTAATTCAAAAGTAACAGAAACTTCCAAAATTAAAATGTTGGAGAATCTTCACGATGATTTAGGAAATAAAAATGACGAACAAATTATAATAAATAATTTTTATTTTAAAAATAAAAATGTGTGGTACTGGTATAATATTTTGTTAATAGTAGCCATACCAGCATTAATATACATAGCTGTAAAGTATGTATCGAAAGATATACAAGTTTATATAGTATTTTTCTCGTTAAGTATAATTATATCAGTCTTGTTGATCGGTTATTATTTTGCACGCAAATTATTAGGGAAAGTGTCTATAAAATTAAGAAATATAGTGCAAATAATATTTTCTATAACTATAGAAAATATATATATAACTTTCACCTCATTGACAATATTTCTGATACTATTAAACTTGTATCTTTTAGTTTTAACAACCCTAGTAGATAAAAATATAACATTCCAATTATTCAATACGCTGAGTTCTTCCATTAATTCATATCAAATATTAGAATCAACTAGTGATATACAGCTTTCACTTTCTACTCTATTCTTTTCTCTCGCAATAGGAGGTACAGTTATTTTTTCGACAACTCATTATTATTTAAACCAAAGACGTGAAATAGAAAATGAGCTGTCAACGCAAGTTAACAGATACTTAAAATGGCACAAAGAAAACGAATCAGTACTATATTTAAACATAGCTGATTCTTTAAAAGGAGATAAAATAAACAAATTTTATGATGCACTAATAGAACTTCGATCTAGTTTGAATGTTTACAATATTAAAGAACGTAAAATCCCTACTCAAAGATATGAGAGATTTATCGGTTTAATTATTATCTCTTACTTTGGAGGTATTTTTGCGATTATTGTTCCTAGTGACTTAATGAACTTTACATTCTTGCTCTTTTGTGGAATAACTTGTGTATACATATGGCTTACATATTTAATTTTTAGGGATACAAGAGCTTAAATTGACAAAAATAGTAGAAGCAGAATTATTTAGAAAAAATTAGATAAAAAACATGAGTTTCATACATTGACTATAGATTTAGTGCCCGTAACGAAATCACCTATGCAACTTAGAATTTATTGTAACTTTGACTGGCTATCTTGATAGTGAAAATCAAAACATTCAATTGGAAATCTGCATAGTTTATTCCGGGACGGGACCTTAGATTTCATTATTGTTCCACCAATTCCGTATCCTCATGAGAATAACTCGGCGCACAGCAGCAGAGAATCTTCAGCGGCGTATTTCCTGTGTTTTGAATTCTGTGCGGAGTGCCGGGCGAAATGCAAACAGTATCTCCTTTTTTGACCTCGAATTCTTCAGAGCCAAGAGTCATTATTCCGCTGCCATCTGTAATGTGATAGATTTCTTCGGTCATGTGGTGCTTGTGAAGAAGGGTTTTTCCGCCGGCTGGTACGGTAGCTTCGGCAAGGCTCTGGTTTGAGTTGCCGTGAACCGAAGGATGCATGAGTTCGCGGATGATCGAACCGTCTTTTGTGATGTAAGGTTCTATTTCTTCGTATCTGGTAAAGAGCTGCATTGTGAATTACTGGAAACCGCAATTATAACTATTTTTTCATTCAAGAGACTTTGCACCTAGACTTTCTTATCTGGAACTTTTCTTGAAAAAACAACTCCAGGCTCAAATTATTATATATGTTTTACATTATTAATTAATATTAAGAGAAAATGTGATGAATAACGATATTCGGAGAATAAAAATATGAAACCAAATAAAAAACCAGATGCCAATAGCGAAAATGTGAAACCAAATAAAAAGCCAGATGCCAATAGCGAAAATATGAAACCAAATAAAAAGCCAGAGATCAATAGCGAAAATGTGAAACCAAATAAAAAACCAGATACCAATAGCAAAAATGTGAAACCAAATAAAAAACCGGAAATCAATAGCGAAAATATGAGTAAGGATGCACTCACATACGTTATGTGGGCTATTTTAATTATAAGTCCACTATATGCGCTTTATTTTCTCTTTTCATTAGCTACAGGAGGTTCTATTATTTATAGCGCAATACCTTCAGTAATTTTCTTCGTGGCTGGAGTAATTACATTATTTGATATCCTTGCAGTTCAGCAAATAACGATTGTGAAAAATTGAGTTTCTTATTATATTATGGATAATATATTTTCATTTTAATTTTACGATTTTTGAACTTCTGGAATCTGAAAAACCATACTAATTATACTAATTTTACACTTGCACCTGAAGTCCTCAATCTGCACCTTAAGTAGAGAGAAAACAGGACTTTAGATGCAGAGCTTTAGATGCAGAGCTCATTTAAGAGAAAAGATTTCAAAGAGGAGGTGTGGACTCATCTTCCTGCAGAAGTTCGGAAAAGAGCAGGGAACAGCCCGGAATCTGTTCGATGTTTACCATAATCATATTGATATAGAAAGGCCCTCCGCGTTTAATCTCAATAGGTGAGGGGTCTACAAATTCCCATATGTCAACAGGGTGTTTGAGATAAAAGGTCTCAAGCTCCGGGCTGTTCAAATGCATCCTGGATGGAAAACCTATGGCGTGGACTGTGGAGTTTAAAAGGGATTCAGAGCTCGCGTCCAGAATAAATACAAAAAAGAAGTATTCTCCGCGCGGCAGGTCAAGCATGAACTTGACATCAGTACGAAGTTCTGAGAGTAATAAGTCCTGCGTGCCTTTCCTGCACACCATAAGAAGCAGCACTTTATCTTTAATAAGGAGTTCCTGAACCGTGTCTGGCAGGAAAAGGTCTCCAAAAACCAGCTCAAACTGCTCATAACTCGTAGCTGCAAAATCATTTCTGATAAATAAAATGCCGTCCTCGCTCAACAGGGAATAACCCAGATTACCCTGAGAATCAACTATCGGAGATTTGCCAGCAGAGTTTTCTTTCCAGAACTCGTCAAGAGCTTTGTCATCTATCCGGGATAACAGGTGTACACAGGTTCCAACAGCGATATCTTTCAGCACTAAACCCCCATATTTAGAAATCGACTTCGATTAAAGAAGTACAGGCAAAAATCCGGTTATCAAAAATTAAGCGCAGAGATATTGTTAGCTTTAAAGATTGTTAGCTTTAGAGATTGTTAGCTTTAAAGATTGAGAGTTTTAGGGATTGTTAGCTTTAAAGATTGTTAGCTTTAAAGATTGAGAGTTTTAGGGATTGTTAGCTTTAAAGATTATTAGCTTTAAAGATTGAGAGTTTTAGGGATTATTTTAGGGATTATTTTAGTGATTGTTTTAGTGATTGTTTTAGGATTATTATTTTGTAGATTAATTGGCTTTGTAGATCATTAGTTTTAATGATTATATATAAAATGGATATTATATAAATGAATGGCCTATGAAAAAAGAATCTGAAGCTCTGAACCCGATACTGTGTATTTCAGGAACTAAAATTATAAGTTTTTCATTTTGAGAGTTTTAATCCTTTCTTGTTTATCCTGAATACCCATCAGTATCTTTTCCACCCTGGCCCAGATTTGGCAGACCTGATCCGCAAACTCACTTTCGTTTAAACACTCGCTGCCTTTAGTATACTCTATCAAGGTCTGTTCCTGAAGCATTGCCTTCGTTACAACGTCATTATAAGGAAGCCTGCCTATTACCGGAATTTCTATTTCGGCACAGAAATTTTCAATCAGCTTAGTATTCTCTTCATTTATGTCAGACTTGTTTATGCAGACGATAGTCGGGATCATGAAATGTGCAGTAAGCTCAAGAACTCTTTTCAGGTCATGAATTCCGGAAACGGTTGGCTCGCTTACCACCAGAACCAGGTCCGTACCTGTAATAGCTGCAATTGCGGAACAACCTGTTCCAGGAGGCCCATCAATTATGATTAAATCTTTATGATATTGTTCTGCAAGCTTTTTCGCATTGGTTCGAACAGTGCTTACAAGTTTTCCGCTTGTTTCTTCTCCGATGCCGAGCCTTGCATGAGCCATCGGCCCAAAACGGGTTTCGGAAGAAAAAGACTGGCCTGAAACCCTTTTTTCCATGGAAACTGCTCCGTTGGGACAAACAATTGTGCAGACAGCACATCCCTCGCATCCGTAAGGGTCAACTTCATAATTTTCATTTACCGCTCCATACCTGCAAAATTCTCTGCATTTTCCGCATTCGATACAGAGTTCCGGGTCAATCCTGGCAACCTCAAAGCCGTAGTAGTCTTCTTTTTCCATAATTTCGGGTTTCAGGATAAGATGCATGTCAGCTGCATCCACATCGCAATCGGCAATGACAGCATTTTTCGCAAGCGAGGCAAAAGCTGCCGTAAGGGTTGTTTTTCCAGTCCCACCTTTTCCGCTGATTACAGTAAGCTGCTTCATGTTCTAGCTTCCTCTACATCTGCAAGCTGGAGTTTTATTGCTTCAAACATACCGAGAAACTTCTCTTTCCATTCCGGCATTTCTCGAACAAAGGGAATGCCGCGAGAATAGAGTTCTGCAATTCTGAGATCGTTTGGGATCTTGAGAAGGACCGGGATTCCTTCGGCTTTGCAGTATTCTTCAACCCTTGAGTCTCCTAACCCCCAGCGGTTAATGATAACCCCAAAGGGAATTTTAAGCGCCCTTACAACGCCTACGGCAAGCTTGAGGTCGTGGAAACCAAAAAGGGTTGATTCAGTCACAAGCACACAGTAATCCACGTCACCAATAGAAGCAATAACAGGGCAGGAAGTTCCAGGCGGGACATCTAGAATTGCAGTTTTCCGGCCATCGATATGTTTCTTGAGCGCTTTGATAACAGCCGATGTCATCGTTTCCCCGATATTTAAAAGCCCTCTGTAAAACTCAGGTGAACTTTTTCCTTTTGCTTTTTCGATTACTCCAAGGGACCTATAAGATTCCTGGATTGCTTTTTCCGGGCAGAGAACAGCACATCCTCCGCATCCGTGGCAAAGAGAAGGGAAAAACAAAACTCTGGTAGGAAGGGCTGCCAGGGCGTTATAACGGCAAAAGTCCGAACATTGCCTGCAGACATTGCATTTTTCCTGATCGATTACAGGTACCGGACACACTACATCTTCTACTTTTCCAAGGTCAAAACCAAGGAAAAGATTACAGTTAGGTTCTTCTACATCGCAGTCAAAAAGCTGTACATCTAGCTGTACATCTGAAAGAGAAAGGGCAAGGTTTAAAGAAACCGTGGTCTTCCCGGTTCCTCCTTTTCCACTTGCAATTGCAATTTTCATATCCGATCTCCATGTTATTTCGCAGGTACTGTAATTTTCCATGTTTATTTCGCAGGCACTGTGATTTTCCATATTATTTTTCAGGAACTGTAATTTTCCATGTTATTTCGCAGGCACTGTGATTTCTTCAAGGTTCTGGAACCTGTCGAGGACTTCTCTGGCAGTATCTGCCCCGTCGGGAATTTGCAGAATTTTGATAAAATTATCTCGGAGCATATAGTATGGGCCTTCACCGACATTTCTTACCGCAAGGACGTTTGCTTTTTCCTGAATAATCAGGTCCACGGCTTTCATGCCTCCTTTTTTCTCAGAATTAAAAAATCGGTTTTCGATAATTTGATACTCTCCAGCCTTGCCCTCTTCTATCTCTACAAAGAGAAAATAAGGAGCTTTTCCAAGGTGCTCCGAAAGCTTTGCTTGAAACCCATTCTTATCAAAAACGGGAAGAGCTAGCCTAAAATTTTTCCGTTGTACAGGCTTTACATTAACAACAATATGCTCCAGGTTTTCCACTTCTTTTTTAACAGCCGTTTTGATTTCCTCAGAAAGCAGTTCCACCCTTTTCAGGTCGGTTTCACCCTCAACTTCAACCGTAGCTTCCCCGAAAACCACAAGTCCTGATTTTCGGAGTTTCAGGTCTTCAAGTTCTATCAAGCCCGGGATATTGCGTATGTCTTTTTTAATTCTCTCGCTTTCATCTTCATCGAGCCAGGCATCCATCAGGGTGAGCACTGCATCCCTGGCACTTTCGATTCCCATTTTGAAGATCAAAAGAGAAATTACAATAGTACCTAAACTGTCAAGTTTCGAGACCCCCAGCATAGAGCCAAGGACTGCAACAACCACTATCATCGAAGAAAAGGCGTCCGTATAAGAATGCACTGCGTCAGCTATTAAGGACTGAGAATTGATCTTTGTCCCTACATTTCGTTTGTATATGGAAAGGCCATAGATTGTAAGTACTGAAAAAACAGCCGTTGCAAGGGCAAGTCCCTGAAATTCAATCTGGGAAGTGGTATTTGCGCCTGTAAAGCCTTCCCTTAACAGTTCAACGCCAGAAAGCAGGATTAATAGAGAAACAAAGAGAGCTATGATATTTTCTGCCTTGTAGTACCCATAAGGAAAATGCTTACTGCTTTTAAGGCTTATCTTGAGCCCAATCCAGACTGCTAGAGAGGCAAAAATATCCAGGCCAGTGTGGACAGCATCAGCAAACAAGACTGTGCTTCCGGAATAAATACCCACAGCTCCTTTAAGGAAAGCAAGGAATGCAAGCGCCAGGGTTGCGTTCCTTGATGTTTTAACCCCCAGTTCCAGGTTGTCTTGCGCATTCATTTGAAGATCCGTTTTAAGTGAGTTATTAATTCATATCACAGCTTAGACAATCGAATTTTTAGAAAATTGAAACCTTTCTGGCACTCTCTGACAGTACTACTCTCTCTGATAGTACTACTCTCCCTGGCAGTACTTTTCGTGATTTCATTGATGGTGATGGTCGTCATGCCCATGTTCGGAGCAGGAATTCTCAGCAGTCGCGTTATGGAGTTTTCCTGCTTTCCAGGCCTCAAACGTATCCCTTACAGTACCGCCAGCCCCCACAAAAACCTTGATTCCATAAGATTCGAACATATTGACAGCCTTGAATCCGAGTCCGCCACAGAGCATTATATCTACTCCATTTTCATGAAGGTACTCTGGAGGCAGTCCGAGTCCTCCCATGTGCTCACTGGTGTTAGGAATTACAGTTACCTGGTCGGTCTCTGTGTCTATTATGGTGTAGGTCGGAGCTTTTCCAAAATGCTGTTCAACAATTCCGTCCAGACCATTCTCATCTCTTGTAGGAATACTTACTTTCATATAATCACCTGCATTGCCTATCGTTTTATTAATTAGTGGTGTTTTTTGATTGCATTGACACATATTTTGGGATTACACAACTATGCAAGTTTTTAACAAATTCTGGTGAATAATACCGTTTTTCACAAATTATGGGGAATAATGCCGTTTTTCGCAAATTCTGGTGAATCATGCCGTTTTTTACAAATTAAGGTGAATCGTGCCGTTTTTTGCAAATTATGGGGGATAACGATGTTTTTCATAAATTCTGGTGAATCATGCCGTTTTTTACAAATTATGGGGAATAATACCGTTTTTTGCAAACAAAGGAGATTAATACCGTTTTTCACACATGGAGGAATGTGTCTTTCTCAAAAATTTTATTTTACTAACTTTATCAAGACTAAGGATTACTTGCCTCTACCTGTCCCTCTTCCCATACCACCTCCTTTCATTCCCCTTCCCATGCCATTTTCTTTTTTCATTCCAGAACCAGGAGTGGTATTGGGACTGCGGATTGACTGAAGTTCTCCAGCTTTATACTGCCTTATAGCCTCCTGCACTGTACCTTTTATTCCGACTTGAACATCAATACCAAGCTCTGAGAAAATAGAAAAAGCATTGGGCCCCACTGTGCCTGTTAAGAGGACATCGACTTCTGCGTTTGCAATAATTTCTGCTGCTTTTATGCCGGTACCGCCAGAAGTGAACGCAGCGGCATTTGATATAGATTCCACATGTCTGGTCTCAGGGTTATAAATTACAAAGTAGCTGCATCTCCCAAACCTTGGGTCCACTTCGGAGTCGAGCCCCTCACCACTGGCTGTTACGCAAATGTTCATTCTTTTTACTCCACCTGTTTCCTTTGTGATCATCTATACTCAAAAGTCCTGGAATCCCATTTTCACTCATATGAGTAAAAGTATTTATACTTTCCTATGTGCCCGGGAACTTGTTGTATTTATCCTGTACTGAGCAGAATATCTGTAGAAAATAGCTTCAGAGAAAGTCCAGAATATTCAAGTTTTAATAAAAGTCCGGATCTCAAAAATCAAACCACAATAAAACCATCATGAGTTTCTTTATTAGAGCTTGAACTCAATTGGAGCTTTAACTCAATTGGAGCTTTAACTCAATTAGATCTTGAATTCATAGATCTTGAATTCATAGATCTTGAATTCATAGATCTTGAACTCATAGATCTTGAACTCAATTAGGGCTTGAACTCAATTAGATCTTGAATTTATGCTCGTTATAGAAAACTAGAAGCTTTCAAGCTCGCATGCTTCGAACTTTGGCTTTGGAAAGATAATTCCTTGAGTAGAGATTCTAAAAAATGTTATTTGAAGGAATTGAAAACAGCTATGATGAGAATTAAATATACACCTTACCTGGCATTCCCTATTGAATTTCTCATGTCTCAGAAACCGGTCGGTCTTCAATCAATTTTCCAAGGAAATATCCAGGTTTTGCAGCAACAATTTCAACATTTGCATACTGGCCGGGCTTTAGATTCGAGCCGCGTATAACAACCGGACGGTAAGCATCCGTGCGGGTGAGAATATCCCCGATTTCCGTATATTTCGAGACAAAGGCCCGACCTTTCCAGCCGATCATCGCCTGCTTGGACCCAATCTTGATTTGTTCACATACTTTATGTAATTCATGAGAACGCTGAACTAAAATCCTGGAGTCAAGGTTCCGAAAGGAAAAGGCTTTCGTATGCGGGCGAGGGGAATATCTTGAAATATTAACTTTTTCGGGGCGGTATTTCTGTACCCATTCGATAGTTTCCTTGAACTCGTCATCGGTTTCATCGCAGAAGCCTACAATTATGTCGGTGAAGAGGGATAAATCCTCGAAACGAGCGCGGAATTTAGTAATTATCGTGTCCACTACGTCCATTTTGTGCAGGCGGTTCATTCTCTTCAGGACCGAATGAGAAGCAGACTGGATTGGGAGGTGAAGAAGTTTGAAGACCTTGTCGGAATCAAAAGCATCTACAAGGTCATCGAGGATGGGGAGGACAGAAAATGGGTTCATCATTCCAACCCTTACTTTAAAGTCGCCTGGAATTTCCGAGATCATGCGCAGGAGTTCCGGAAGTCTGACACCCGTGTCCATTCCATACTGGCTGTCGTCCTGGGAAGTAAGCCAGATTTCCCTGCAACCCTCAGCAACAGCTGAACTGATATCTTTGACGATCTCATCCGGTGAAAAAGAGTGCAGTTTGCCTCTTGCATATTTTACAATGCAGTAGGAACAGGCAAAATTGCAGCCCTGCGAGATCTGGCAGATGTGAATATTAGGGTTGGAACGTTCATGCGGAACATTGAGAAATCCCACAGGTTCGGAAGCCCGGAACTCCAGATGTTCCCCTCCGGGCAGACATTCCGTTTTTCTCTGCTCGATTGAGGAAAGAAGCTCTCCAAGCCGAAAAATAGCATTTACCCCCAGGATATGAGCTTCGGGATTTGCATGCAGGATGTCCTCAAGCTGGACTTCAGGCATACAGCCTGAAACGATAACTTCCACGTTCTTTTCGCCCATGCTGCGAATTTTATACAGGATCTTCTGTTCCGTAGTGTATTTTACCGTACAGGAGTTGCAGATATACACCTCTGCCTGATCAGCAGCCTCAGGGCCCAGCAGTTCATACCCCAGTCTTTCGACGCTTGCCTTCATTATCTCGGCTGAGGCCTGGCTCGCCGAACAGCCAAAACTTTCAAGATAGACTTTCATGATTTAACTCTAAATTCTATGTTTTTTAATTTCGTAATTTTGAATTTTGAAACTTTGAATTTTGAAACTTTGAATTTTGAAACTTTGAATTTTGAAACTTTGAACTTTGAAACTGTAAATTTAGAATTATTCCTTAGTTCTGTATTTGATAATTCTGTAATCAAGTTCTGTATTTGATAATTCTGTAATCAAGTTATGTGATCATATTTTGTAGCCAAGTTCTGTAATCAAATTCTGTATATTCGCAAAGTCCGTGTTTTAAAAAAGATGAAAAAAGAGAATAAAAGGATTTACAGGTAGAGAGGAGTCTCACGCTTATCCTTTATATAAATACTGTCCGTAAACCTGACAGATCCGGATGCACCCATTGAGATTGTGTGTACCCTGGCATCCCCGCTACCGAACAGATTAACTTCTCGCAGAAAGTGGCCGGGAGTTACAGCTGATGCTGAAAAGATCACGTCGTTCCCTGGAACAAGCTTGTTGGTATCAAGGACATCATTGATGTTTTGAAGGGTGATTCCCATTTTTTCGAGCCTTGGCATTTTTTCTTCAATTTCTTTGTCGACCTTATCCTGGCTCTTTCCGTTTGCAACCGTGGGAAGCACAAGCCTTGCAAGGATTTTTCCGCCCAGGATTTTGATTGCAGCCGCTGTGAGTACTGCTTCACCCGAACCGCCTGCGCCCATTACCATATGAACGCCTGACCCACGGATTGCAGTTGAAACTCCGGGCATAAGGTCTCCGTCACTGATCAGCTTTACGCGGGCACCTGCTTCCCGAATTTCGGTTATTTTCTGGGCATGTCTTGGCCGGTCAAGCACAACGACTACAAGCTCTTCAATACTTCTATCGAGGGCCTTTGCGACTATCTCAAGGTTGTACCTGACTGGGGCATCCAGGTCGATCTTTTCATCAGGGTGTTCCTCTTCGTAGCGCACTACATCTGGCCCGACAACAATCTTGTCCATATAGATATCAGGGCCGTGGAAAATTCCTCCCCTTTCAGCCATTGCCATAACTGCGACTGAGCCAGGCCCGCCATCTGCAGTAAGGTTTGTCCCTTCAAGAGGGTCGACTGCAATATCGACTTCAAGGTCTCCTTTTCCTGTTCCTACGTGCTCCCCGATATAAAGCATGGGAGCCTCATCCCTTTCTCCTTCCCCTATCTGGATTATGCCTTTCATGTCAAGTTTATTCAGCATCCTTCGCATGGCGGCAACTGCTACCTGGTCGGCAAAACTTTTGTTCCCACGCCCCATCTGGTACGCTGCGGCAATGGCAGCAGCTTCGGTCACATGAATAAGTCTGGGCAATAAATCACATTCTATAGGCCCTGAACAATCAATCATTTCCTCTACGGTTTTTGGATGAGATATAAGAATCAACTCCCATTTTCTACTTGCGAATAATCTGCTTCCTGATATGAAATCTTTTTTCGGCAATTTACTCTTTATATTTAATTGATCTCATAACACAATAGTATATTAATGAATCTATTGGCCGAATGGAGGCATATATGGAGTCATATATTTATTTATGAAGCGTTCATCACAGAAAGTCCTGTAAATAGAGGGCCTTCAAGAAGACTCCAAAATAAAGCATACAGATAAGAAGTATAAAATAATGGTTAAAAAAGCCTGGCTTAAAACTGATGGCTAAAAAAGTCTGGCTTAAAACTGCCAGAAATTCAGGCTCTAAAGCTTGCCTGAAACTCAATTAAGAATGCTTCATAAAACAAACAGTTGCTAGTGTCATGAAAATGTAATTATTGAGCAAACCTTTGATAGCTTTCCATCAACAGATAGCGATTCAGAGTTAACATGTGACCAATAACTAAATTTTCAAGATACTAGACAATTTGATTTAAACCTTACCTGAAGTGCATTTAAAGTTTAATTCAAAAAGAGCAGTTTCTGCTCAATATACTTTAAGGGGAAACACCCATGAGAATTCACTGTTTACAACACCTGAAAAACGATACCCTGGGAAGTATAGGGACCTGGATAGATGATAAAGAATATAAACTTACGAAAACCCTGCTTTACGAAAACTCTTTTTTTCCTGCCCCTGAAGAATTCGATTTGCTCCTTATAATGGGCGGCACCATGAGCATTTATCAGGAAGAGGAATATTCCTGGTTAAAACCTGAAAAAGAATTTGTGAGTAAAGTAATAGAAGACGGCAAATCCGTGCTTGGAAGTTGTTTTGGAGCTCAGATGATTTCCGAAGTGCTTGGAGGAAAAGTTACGAAAAATCCGTATAAGGAAATCGGCTGGCATACGGTACGGTCTATAGGAGAAAATATCGAACAAAGCCCGAGCGAGCTAACGGATTCAAAGCTTCCGTCCTGCATGTTTCCTGAGTTTACCGGTTTTATGTGGCATGGAGACACCTTTGAAATTCCAGCCGGAGCAGTGAAGCTTTTTGAAAGTGAGGCCTGCCCGAATCAGGGATTTATTTACAATGGAAATGTTCTCGGGCTACAGTTTCACCCTGAAGCCAACAGGCAGTGGGTAAGAAATCTGATCAGGGATTCAGGGCACGATCTTGTGTCAGGAAAATATATCCAGTCTGAAAAGGAAATACTTGGGCAGGAAAGCTTTTTTGATAGTTCCAGGAACCTGGCCTTTTCCCTCATGAACTGGTTTGAAGAGAAATGTGGGCAAGAAAACTAAGTGGTAAAAATTACGTAGAAACAAGAAACAGAAGATTGAAGAGAAAGAGAGATTGAAGAAAAAGAGATATTGAAGAAAAAGAGATATTGAAGAAAAAGAGATATTGAAGAAAAAGAGATATTGAAGAAAAAGAGAGATTGAAGAAAAAGAGAGATTGAAGAGAAACAGAAGATTGAAGAGAAACAGAAGATGAAAGAAAAAGAAGATGAAAGAAAAAAATAGATGAAAAAGAGAAGCTGAAGAGAAATTATAGACGCAGGTTCAGATTGCCCTTTTTTACTTTGCAAAATCTGCCAGCGCTACCCTCTCAATCACAAGTTCGGGAATGTGTTCTTCCCCTGAAGCTTCAATTTCAGCATCCGTGATCCCGAACACAGAAAGAATTCCCTGCTTTTTGTAATCGGAATAAGCAAGCAGCTCGGAACAGGGCTTTTCAGTAATGAGTTCTTTTAATGCAGAGAGAGCCAGCACCAGATTGTCCATTTTTCCAAGCAGCACGAATACGGCATTGTTTTCCCCTTTACATAGCCCAATCGAAAAACTCCTTTCAATCTGCCTCTCTCCGGACGCATATCGCATAATCTCGATACCGGGATCGTTTGCTATGTTCCTGCCTGCAGCAATTGCCCGAAGAGCTTTTCCCACTGCAAAATGAAGGTGTCTTTCCCCTGCGATCAGGTCTGCGTTCAAACCCTGAATAATGACATCATTTTCGGAAGCTATCGAATTTATTGATTTTAGAAAGCCGGAAAGATTAGGGATATTTACGTTCCCGCAGATTACCTGGATTTCCCTTTGCATTGTCATAGTCCTGCCATATCGCGGGCTTTACAATAAGGATTTCGGTTGTAGAAGAAACAAAAATGGAGAGAATGAAAAAAAGATAAAAGATGGAAATAAAAGAAAAGCCGAGAACTCTCAAAAAGGGCTATAAATGATTAAACTTTTAAGAACTAACTCTACCACCATCAGCCCAAGCATTACCAAAAAGAAAAGGATTAAAAGGTTGAGAATGATCGGGTTAATTCTTCTTCGAACTTCCCCAAATCCATACATCTCAATTACCATATATAATAATGATAGATTAGTATATAATCATTTACACATTTATATGCTTAACAAATACATACTAACTGCTCTATCCTGTCTGCATTCTACACTATGTGCATTATCCACTATCAGCATTCTCTACACTATCAGCATTCTACACTATCAGCATTATTCACTATGTGCATTATCCACTATCAGCATTCTATACTATCAGCATTCTACACTATCTGCTTTTGTTATCAGTGTTCACCTGTCACTCTTTTTTGCTCGTCCTCATCAATTACTTTGACAAAATGCCTATCTGAGAGATCTTCTTTTCCGGACCAGAAGATTGCCTTATGATATTTCCATACGTATGGATCAAATTCAATAATTCCTACATGGACCACAAGTTCAAAGACAAACCAGTAAGCTGCAAGCAGATGTAATAAGCGAAGCAACCCTAAGGCATTGACATCGAAAAAGGACGCAAAATACCAGGTTACGGAAAGTATCCATGCTGCAATAGGAATTCCGAAAGGAGACCATTCCAGGTTGTAGAGCACTACTCCTGTAATTGCTATAATGACAATTGCTATGCTCTCAAGGACGATCAGAATTTTAAGTACAGGATGAAGCTTGGTTACATAGTGCCCTTTACTTTCATCATAGATAGTAAAAGCCGGATACCTGCCTTTTCCAAAAAAGTTCTTTATAACGTCAATGAGCCTTTCTGCATCATCTTTTCCGAAAATGTAAGAGTCCTTAAAATGCATTATCCTGTCTCTGACACTGCACCTTTCTTCTTTGCAGGAAAAAAGGTTGTACGGGACCAGAATCCAGTTTGCAACCAGGAAAAAAGGCACAGCAATCATATGCCAGGTTCGGGCTGTTTGAAAAGCCATGAAACCCCAACCAAAGTAGATCTTGAATCCTGTAATCAGAAGAGTAAACATGGCAATAAGATGAACCAGATGAGTAACCCGCTCAAGCCACGTATAACGTTCAACAATTACACTTCTGGAAGCAGGTCTTTGAGCAGATCGTACCATACTTTCAACCTCCTTCAAAGTACCTTAATTGTATAATCCGGGTGCTTTCCGGTTTTATCAATCGTAGTTTTATCAATTGTATGAACTGCACATGCCAGGCAGGGATCGTAAGACCGGGCTGTATGCAGGATTCCGAGAGGATTTGAATAATCCACTCCAAGTGCATTTTCGGCAGCCGAGATTTTGGTGCCTATTAGAGCCTGCTCAACAGGGCTTGGGATTCCCTGCGAATTCCTTGGAGCAAGGTTCCAGGTGCTCGGAACCACAGCCTGGTAAAGGGTTACCATAGAATCCGAATCTGTAGCAATCCAGTGCCCCAGTGCTCCTCGCGGAGCTTCCCATAAACCCATTCCTGTGGAACTTTTTGCCATGGAAAGATCGGTATGCACAGCAACCTTTCCACCTGCCTGAAGGTCCTGCGTGAGCCATTTTATAAGTTCCGGGACCACTACAAGAATTTCCTGCATCCTTGCAATCATGCGAGTGTAGTTGTTGACAGGATAGTAGCCGTTATCCTGAAAAGTTTTTACCAATCCCGTAACAAGAGGTTCTCCCATAACCACCATACGGGCAAGAGGGCCGACTTCACACGGAATGCCGTCATAATGAGGGGCTTTTGCCCACGAGTAACGGCTCTTCGATCCTTTTGTATAATCAATATTTTCGGGATTCCCTTCCGGAACCGTAACCCCATCCCAGGGAGGACGATCGTTTACATCGTCAATATAAAAGGAGTGGCTAATACTTTCTGAGATCTTCCTGTAGTCAAATTTTTCAAGCTTGAAATATCCATTCATATAGCCGGAGGGAATAACTCTGCTATCAGCAGGACTTGTAGGGTCATATCCATCTCCTTTCTCGGGCTTAAAGAAAACTCCGTAGGAAAGAAAACCAATCTTATCGGGATCTTTGTAAGTCCCTGCAAGGTCCATTTTCATACTGATAGGCAGGCCGAGAAGTTTTTCTCCTACCAGTTCCGAGCCGAAAGCTGCAAAGAAAGGGACGTCTCCCCAGCCAGACGAGTGTGAGAAGTCCTTGCTGTCAAGGGATTTATTCAGAAGTTCTTGCAGGTGATTAAGAACGAAATTAGCAGCCTTTTGAGGAGAAGAAGCCCTGTAGGTATTTTCAATCCAGGTATCGGGAGAGACCCCAAGAGTAAATGCTTCAACAAACTCCATCGTTTTCGTGACATAGCTTAAAATTTGCCCGATATCAGCAACCGTCGGAGAATAAACTACACCTCCAACATGCTGAAGAACCGGATGGGGCATCTTGCTAGCTATTAAAGAAATGGCTTCGTGCAAGCGGCGAAATTCCACTATAGCGCCCAGATAGGATGAGCCTGCCGGATAACTGGCACCGTCAATCTGATAAATCAAAGGTGCAAAACGCCCCTGAAGTTCTTTCCAGACTGCATTTCCAACATCACCGTATTTTGCCAGGATGTCACGGTAAGCCGGGTTTGCAAGGTCAGGGGCCCAGAGCACGTAGACGTGCGCTGCATGGCTGGCTATGTAATTCAGAGCCTGCTGGATGTTTCGCATTAAAAGACCGTTCTTGGGAACCTCACCTGCAACTCCAAAAAGTTCATCGAGGGCATTTGCTGCAGCTATGCCGTGGCTAACCGGACAGACCCCGCAGATCCTCTGGGACAGAAGTGCTGCATCCCTGGGGTCCTGGCGCTGCAGGAGACGTTCAAAACCCCTTAACTGCAAACCGTTACTCTGTGCATCAGTAATCACGCCTTCCCCATTGACTTCGGTATTGATCCTGTAGTGCCCTTCAATTCTCGAAACAGGATCAACAGTGACCTGTACCATTATTTTTCACCTCCGTTCTCCTCTATGTTTTTCTCTCTGGTTTTCTCTCCGGTTTCTTCTGGAGTGCTTTCTTCGGCAAAGCCTTCCTCGTCCTCAGGTCTTTTCATGGCAGTTCTCCTTACAGCATGAGCCCCTGCAGCAAGTAGCGCGCCTCCGATTGCCACGCCCGCTATAGTAG
Source organism: Methanosarcina sp. DH1 (assembly GCF_020804205.1). Classification (NCBI taxonomy): domain Archaea; kingdom Methanobacteriati; phylum Methanobacteriota; class Methanomicrobia; order Methanosarcinales; family Methanosarcinaceae; genus Methanosarcina; species Methanosarcina sp. DH1. The sequence continues at coordinate 70,771 of NZ_WJBJ01000025.1, forward strand.
TGATATTCGTACCTACAATTCCTGTCTTCTCAATTTCCACAAAAAAAGGCCTGGTACTATCCGGGAAGCCCGGCTGGACGCAGCCAATACAGGGAGAGCCTGCCTGGGGACAGTAATTGAGATGGCCGTTCCAGTTGCGAGTAGCACAGTCTGCATGGGTATAGGGTCCCTTGCACCCTAGTTTCCAGAGGCACTTCGGCCCACCTACTGTAAGCTCAAACTCTCCACGGTCATAGTACCCGCGACGAGAACAATTATCATGAATAACGTGGTCAGGCGGGAAGAAAACCTTTGGACGTTTCCAGTGGTCCAGCACATTAGGCAAATCATCAGGTATCTTTATCTTTCCCAAAACAACTGCACCTATTGTCAAAAAAACCCAGTCTGGATGAGTAGGGCAACCAGTAAGATTAATTACAGGCTTTTCGATGCCAAGAAGATCTAAAATCCCCTTAGAAGCATCTTCCATAGTAAAAACAATCCCCCGGGGGTCCATAAGTTCAACTATATCACTCTTAGCAGAGTTCACCCCGCCGTTAGTCGCACAATTCCCAATTGCAATAATTGCTAAAGCGTTTTTAGCAGCTTTCGCGTAAATCTCTTTATAGGTCCTTCCTCCCAGCATGAGATATTTCCCGGAACCTTGAGGTCCGTTCGAAATTGCTCCTTCGGAGACCAGAACATAACCTTTTTCCCTTCCCAGGATCTCATCCAGTACAATCTCTGAATTAAGATCACTGGTATTTGCGAGTTTCCCATCTACGAAAATTCCCTGCTGCATCATTAAAACTTCATGATAGATAAGTTTGAGATTGTACTCCTGAAGGAATTCGATGATATCAGGAGATCCTCCGTCCAGCATTGATATGGTACAGCCACTATCCATTACTCCGTGAAGCCATACAACTTTAGTTTCAGAAAACTCAAGAGCTTTTGCTATATCGTTTTTATACGTTTGCAAAAACAGTGAAGCCCCTAATACCCCCACAGCTTTTATAAATGTCCGCCGATCCATTTTCATGAAATCGAGATTTTTAAACTTTTCAAGTAAGTCGTCATTATCCGTTCCACTTCCCCCCATGTTACAAATAATTATATCTAAATATATATAAAAAATAGAGTCCAATATATTAAAGACTATCATATCTATAAAAGACTAACAAATCTTCAATAACTCGCGTTACAGGTAACTCCTTTACTTTGCAATAGCAGGAGCTCGTTTAAATTAAATTTAAGTCATTTAATAAATATAATTTTTCTAAAAACTTATATATTTTAATATCACTACTTTATTTATTGAAATTTTAAGGCTAGTAATGTTTAGTGATAACGCTGCATGTTTCAGGGAAAAGTTGTGCGGCAAATATGGGGGATAGAATATGACTATTGGGGATGGTCACGACTTAAGGTCGTCGAGATTTGCAGGTGATGAAGTTCTGGAGGGCTGCTATGACAAAGAAAGAGTTCTCCAGAGAGGAGATAGCGGCTCTGCGGTAAGGAAAGTTCAACAGGCTTTAATATTTTTGGATTTTCCAGTGCCTGAAGTTGGAGCCAATGGTATTTTTGGCGGGGAAACCGAACTTGCGGTTAGAAGTTACCAGGAGTCACGAGGCCTGAAAGTTGATGGTATAATAGGGTCAGAGACTATAGGAAGTCTTGATGAGGAATTTTTCGCGGGCTCCCGGAAGCCTTCGGTTTCACCAGTAACCGAACCGCAGGTATCAGAAATTCCTGCTCCATTATTCCCGGAATCTCCGGTTCGATCACCAAGAGCATCTCCGGTTGGACCGGTAAGAGCACCTGAAGTCCCGCCAGTAGAGATGCCACGTGCTCCAAGAGTAGGAGCTCCTGCGGTTAAAATACCACAACCTCCTGAAGCACCGGTAGCGGGACCTCCAATCCTGAAAACCCAGGCAGTTCCGCTTGACCAGAAGCCTGTGCATGTAACCAGACCCATAACTCCACCTATGACCAGACTACCCCCTACGGTTGATAGTAAGGGACGTAAATTCCATACTGCAGGAACCTGGAGTGGGAGTAGTTCTTCTTTTGAAGCTGAAGCTGGAAAATCGGTACGTCTCGAAGTAAGTAACCTGAATGTTAAGGAATCAAGTATTATGATAAAAACAAATACAGGGGAAGCAAAAGAATCTATACTTTTGCCTGATACTCTTGTAAATTTTGAATTCTCTGCAATAACAGAGCCTTTTATATGGAGATTTTACATCGAAACCGACAGTGAAGACTCTTTGATTGAATGGAAACTCTATAGCAACTGGGTGCCTGGAAAATCCGAGTAACTATTGAGAAAAATGCCGTTAATAGTAAAAAGGCTTCAAATGAAGGTTTAAATAAACCTTAAAATATATCAAAATAGGATCTGCCCTGAGAGATGGAAACCTACTTCTTCTCTCTTCAGAGGTACATCCAGTCCGTTTTTAGAGTTTTTTCCGGCAAAGTTTTGAAATCAGTTTTCTATCCAGGGCTTTGAAACATAACTTGTTTTTCCAGTCTAATTAGAATACAGGGTAAGAAAAACGAATAAAAATAAAATGGAACCAAATCAAAGAATTAACAACAATAATAAAATTTGAGAAATTAAAGAAAACGAATATCAATAAAATGGAATCAAATAACTAACAAAAATAATAAAAGTTGAAAAATTAAAGTGAAGAAAAGACCTCTTCCTTGATGAGCTTTATGGCTTTATCTACACCTTTAAGGACATCTGGACTGATTTCAAGCGTAGCTTCCGTGACAATTGATCCGATTTCAATCCCAATGACCACAATTTCTGGAAGTTCTTGGACCTGTTCTCCTATTTTCAATACATCTGTAATTGTCAGGTCATGTACTGAAACCAGGGGGTGAAACTCTACGCCTTCAAGTAATTCCTTCCCTTCTATATGGTGTACTGAACCTGGAGGGCTGTTAGCCAGAATTGCATCAACTATGATGACTTTCTTGGCGTCATCGAGAAGATTTAGAAGGTCAAGCCCGCAGACCCCTGCATCCATGATATCGATATCCTTGAGGTCTTTAAGTTCTGATTCTTGAAGAACCTCAATGACTTTGAGGCCAACACCATCGTTTCCCATTAACGGGCTTCCGCAGCCAAGGATGCGTATAGGAGCATTTAGTATAGACATATTTTCACTCAAAAAAGCAGTTAAAAAGGTATACAGGCTTTTCAAAAATGCCTGTACTACCTTAAATTTGATATTTTTCTTTATGATATTTTCACGGCTTTTCCTTTGTAGGGTAGTAAGCTGGGAGAACCTCAGAATAATGAGTATCTCTCAGATCCTCTTTTCCTGTCAGGAAGATAGCTTTATAGTACTTCCAGACATGAGGATCGAATTCCAGAATACCTACGTGAACTACAAGTTCAAAAACAAACCAGTAGGTCATCAGCAGGTGAAGTACCCTGAGGAATTCCAGAGGAGACAGGTTGAATAACGGCGAAATAAAGCCTGTTATAGTCAGTATCCATGAGGCTATTGGGAGGCCGAAAAGTGACCAGTCGAGCTTGTAAAGCACAACACCTGAAACCGCGATTAAGAAGATAGCTGTACCTTCAAGCACGATCAGGATCTTCATTAAGGGGTGAAGTTTGGTCTTGTAGTGGCCAGTAGTTTCATCATATATACTGAATGCCGGATATCTGCCTTTCCTGAAGAAGTTACCAATTATACCGCCAAAGCGAGCTGCATCCTTAGGGCCGAAAATATAATGGTCCGTAAAGTGCGAGATCTTTCCCATAAACCCATGACCTTCAGAGAAGATGTTGTAAGGAATAAGGATCCAGTTCACTGCAAGCAGGAATGGGACCGCTATCATGTGAAGACCGCGGGCGGTATGGAAACTCATAAATTCCCATCCCATATAGATCTTTAACCCGGTAATGATGAGCACTAACATTGCAACAGCGTGGACAGTATGAGCTATCCTGTCAGTTACTGTATAGCGCTCAACAATCATCGGCTTGTCGCCTTTAGATTTCATTGTGGGTCATCTCCCTGTACTATACTTAGAGGATTCTTAGTGTATTTGGAGCGTTTTTCCCAGTCAGGTCAATGGTGTGGACTGCACATGAAATGCAAGGATCGTAGGACCTTCCCATATGGAAAATGCCAACTGGATTGGTATAATCGACATCTCCAACTGTGTTGATTTTTGAACCAATGAGAGACTGTTCAAGTGGACCAGGAATTCCTTTGCTGTCTCTTGGGGACATCAACCAGCTACCCGGAACTATACACTGATAGTTGGTAACTTTTCCATCGCTGCCAGCAGAGACCCAGTGACCAAGAGCTCCACGAGGTGCTTCCCACAGGCCCATTCCTGAATTGTTTTTAGCTGTATTAAGGTCTATAGGCACGGAAATCTTGCCGTTGGGGTTGTAATCAACTGTTACCCAGTTGAGAAGTTCATATGCGAGAATTGCAGTTTCCTGCATACGAGCCAGCATCCTGGTGTAAACGTTAGCTGCAGAGTAACCATTCTCAGCGAAAGCCTGAGCCAGACCGGTTACTAGAGGCTCTTTTATATTTAGCATGCGTGCAAGAGGCCCGACTTCACCGGCCATTCCGTCATATCTCGGAGCCTTGTCCCAGCTGTACTGGCTGTTTGAACCGCCTGTGTAAACGATTTTATTTGGATCCGTCAATGGAACGGTTTCACCTTTTGCTGGTGCGAGGTCATTGGAACTGTTCTGGTAGAAGGAGTGAGCAGTACTCTCAGTAATCTTTTCCGGATCAAATTTCTGGTATTCGAGCTTTCCTGTTACCACACCTGAGGTGAAAATACGGTCTCCTGCTGGGCTCTTCGGGTCGTATCCGTCTTTGTACTTGTAGTATCCACCATATGAAACGAAGCAGATCTTTGCTGGGTCCTTGTACCCACCGATTGTATCATGTTTAAGGCTTGCTGGAAGACCGAGAATCTTTTCTCCTACAAGTTCTGAACCAAAAGCTGCATAGAATTCCACATCTCCCCAACCTGCATCTTTGGAGAAGTCATTTGAAGTCGATGTTTTATTATAAAGGTCAGTCAGGTGTTCAGTAACAAAGCTTACTGCTTTTTGAGGAGAGCTTGCCTGATAGGTATTTTTAATCCAGGTATTGAAATCAACTTTCAGAGTATGTTTGGATACGAAATCCATGACCTGCAGATAGTAAGTGGAAAGTTTGGTTATATCTCCGACAGTAGCCGGGTAGGTATATCCACCTGGATAAAGGGATGAAGGACCGGGCATTCTACCGGCAATGAGTGCAATAGCCTCTTGAAGGCGTTTCTTCTCAGGAATTGCTGCAAGATAGGAACTCCCTACAGGTACAGCCGCGCCATCCATCTTGTAGCTGATTGGGGCAAACCTTCCAACCATTTCATTCCAGACTGCGTTTCCGGTGTCTCCAAGTGTTGTAAGGACCTTTTTGTATGCCGGGTTTGCAAGATCAGGACCAAAGAGAACATATATATGAGTTGCATGGCTTGCAACCATATTCAGGCCCTGGAAAATGTTTCTCATCATAAGAGCATCTTTTGGAACGCTCTCAGCTACGCCGTAAAGGTCGTCAAGAGCATTTGTGGATGCTAATCCATGAGCAAGAGGACAGACACCACAAATTCTCTGAGTAAGAAAAGCTGCATCTCTTGGATCCTGGTTCTGAAGAATGCGTTCAAAACCCCTGAATATAAGAGAAGATGACTGGGCGTCGGTAATAACACCGTCAGCACCTACTTCAGTGGATATGCGCTGGTGACCTTCAATTCTAGTTAAGGGATCAACTGTAACGTTTACCATTTTTCACTCACTCTCCTTTTCCCATTCTCCTAACAGCATGTACGCCTGCTGCAACTGCAGCTGCTCCAACTGCAACTTTGGCTACTGTATCAATGTTTGTTCCGGCAACTCCTACATCTTCACGTTCAACGTACAGGGGTCTTGAGGAGTCTGGGAAGCCTGGCTCAACACAGGCAATACAGGGGCCGCCTGCCTGAGTACACATGCTTACTGAACCGTTCCACCTGCGGATTCCACAGTCTGCATGGGCGTAAGGAGCTTTGCATCCAAGTTTCCACAGGCACCCTGGCCCACCAATCTCTTCATCAAGCTCTCCGCGGTCATAGTATCCACGGCGGGGACAGTTGTCATGCACAACATGGTCTGGAGGGAAGAAGACTTTTGGCCTGTTATACTCGTCCAGAACGGCAGAAAGGTCATCTGGGATCTTAATCTTACCAAGAATAACTGCGCCCAGGGTAAGGAGTACCCAATCAGGGTGAGCAGGACAACCAGGAATATTGATTACGGGCTTATCAATGCCAAGTTCTTTAAGCATTCCTTTTGATGCATCAGCTTTTGAAAATGCGACTCCTCTATAGTCTGTATCCTTAGCAACATCGCTTTCTGCATTGGTAATTCCTCCCCAACAGGCACAGGCTCCAACTGCAACGACAGCTGCAGCATTCTTTGCAGCCTCTCCAAGGGTCTGCTTGAAAGGCTTGTTTCCAATAACCAGGTAGCGGCCTGAACCATCCGGGCCGTTTGGAATTCCGCCTTCAACGACCAGAATATATTTGCCTTCTTTATAAATTTCTTCCTGGAGAATTTCGGAGTTAAGCTCAGAGGTGTTTACAAGCTTGCCATCATTCCAAATTCCCTGCTGTGCACAAAGAGTCTCATGGTAAGCAAGATTGACATTAAGCTTTTCTAGTGCTTGTACAAGGTCAGGATTGCCTGCATTTAAGACCGATTCAGAACAGCCGGTACATTCGGAACCGTGGATCCAAAGAAGCTTGGTCTCTGCGAGTTCAAGCGCACTTACAATCTCAGATTTATATGTGCCAAGGAATGTAGCTGCACCCATTGCACCTAACGCTTTCATGAAAGTGCGTCGATCCATTTTTAAGAAGTCCACACTGTCCAGTGTACGGACAAGATTTTTTATTCCAGTACTCATCTCTACCACATCTTGATTTTACCCAAATTATACATCCGAAAGAAAATTTTGAATAATTGTCCACAGTAATTATATAAATACATACATAAATTTACCACTAATGTTTTCAATGTAGGAATAGTATTTAAGGTTTTTTACACGCTCCAATAAATATATTAATTGGCTGCATTGGAGGGATATGATTCAATATCTTATATAATAAGCTTCAGATATAAATGACACAACTCAATGTATATCGTTGGGCATTATTGTATAAATATGGGGAATTAACGCCTCTTGAAAGAGAAAAGAGGATCAAAACAATTAATTTAATTTCAAAAGTTAAAAGTTACTACTGAAGTCGCAATTCATATTTAAAAACTTACCTGTATTATGACAAAACACATAAAAAGAAGATAAAATGCAGAAAAGTTTTGAAATGCAAAGAAAGAATCACTTATTTTTAAGGGATATTTTAGTAGATTGAGCTTTCTCAACCAGAACTGAGATTTCATAAGAAGAAAATAAATATAGCAACTGATCCTGTTTAACTCTCAAGTAGCCAAAAGAATCCTGCTTTACTATAAAGCTGAAAAGCTTTTAATCCCGAGTTATCTCTATTAACTCTGATCTTCAGTGTTCTTAAAAGTACACTCAATAGAAACTTAAAACGGAAAAGAAGTGCTAAAGAAGCTGATCTTATTATGTGAAGCTAGAACATATATAATACTACTCAAGCCTCAGTTACCTATGGCTTTTATGTCTTGAGCATCCCGACTTAAATAGAGCGGTTTTAGAGCCTTTTCAAAAACGTTTTTGAAGCAAGTAAAAGATCAGGGCAAAAAACATTTTTAAATTATGTAAGTGAAAAGAAAAAACAAAAAGAATATAATATAGGACCATAGAGTTTCAAAAAATAATTTTTGACAATGGATTTGTTTAAAACTTAAAATTAGGTTCTTGTTCACGATAACTCCATTTTTCTATCTGCGGCAAGTGGAGAATGAAAACGCGATCATTAAAAAGCAGCAGTAGAGAAATAAAAACAAGTAAGGGGATAAAAGCTGTTTAGCCAGTTAAGGAAGTAAAACTGGAGGGGTTTTTGCTCATTTGGTACCTGTAAATATATATACCTTACAAATATACATCTCTTGTAAATACATTACAAATATATATCTCTTGTAAAATAAGTCTTGTAAAAGCCTTAATACAAGAATTTATCTCATTAATAAATAATTTGTATAAACTAAAGGATTTTAAAAAAAAAGGGTTCGAGGAAACATGTGTATAGCTATTCCTGGAAAAGTAAAATCCATTGTAAACGAGAATACTGCAACGATTGACATGGGCGGAATCTGCAGAGATGTGAATATGGACCTTATGGGAGGCGCTAACGAGTCCCAGATAGGGAAACACTTTCTTGTCCATGTTGGATATGCAATAGCCGAAATCTCGGAAGAAGAAAGTGAAGAAACAATGCACCTTCTCAGACAGATTGCGGGACTTGAAGAGATAGAGACACCCGAAAGCGAATCTACCTGAAAGCGGACGCTGATTAAAAATGGAAAACGGGAATTCACCTTCAAAGCCAGCGGCTCCTGAACTTGAAAGAAAGCTCCTGGAAAGAATCAGAAGCTTGGATAAGCCACTTCGCATAATGCATGTCTGCGGGACTCATGAGCGGACTATAGCAAAATATGGGTTAAGGAGTGTCCTTCCTAATAATATTGAGGTAATAAGCGGCCCCGGATGCCCTGTTTGTGTGACTCCTGAAGAAGATATTAATATTGCAATAGCCCTTGCAAAAAGTGGGGCAACCGTTGTCACTTTTGGAGACATGATGCGTGTTCCGGGTTCGGCCGAAAGTTTGCTGGACGCGAAGTCTGAAGGGGCAAATGTAAAGATGGTCTATAGTATTGATGATGCAATTGCCCTTGCAGAAAAAAAGCCAGAACTTGAGGTAGTCTTTTTTGGAATAGGCTTTGAAACTACGGTTCCTGCAAATGCGGCTGCTCTTTTAAGAAAGACCCCCGAAAACTTCAGCCTCCTTGCCTCGCAGAAGCAAACTCCTCCTGCAGTCGAATTCCTTGCCAGTGATGCAGATGTTGATGCCTTTATAGCTCCCGGGCATGTGGCAACTATAATAGGCACAAAACCTTTTGAGTCTCTTGCAGAAAAAGGCTTTCCTGTTGTCGTAAGTGGGTTTGAACCCGGAGATATTCTCCTTGGAATAAACCTGTTACAACTGCAGGCAGAAGAAGGAATCTCAAGAATAGATAACGGCTACCCGAGAGCTGTAAAACCTGAAGGAAACCAGATTGCCCTTAAAATCATGAATGAAGTGTTTGAAACCTCGGACTCTGAGTGGCGAGGCATAGGGAAAATCGAGAATTCAGGACTTGTGCTCAGAAAGGAGTTTGAGGAAAAGGACGCTGCAAAAAAGTATGAAGATCTGTATGCTTCTGCTCTTGAAGATGTCCGAAAGAAAACAGGAGGAAAAGACAAAAAACGCTGTATCTGCGCAGCTATCCTTACCGGAAAAGCAAAGCCTTCTCAATGCCCGAATTTCGGGAAAGAATGTACCCCGAAAAGTCCTGCAGGCCCATGTATGGTAAGCCAGGAAGGTATGTGTTATAACTGGTTCAGGTACTCAAGAGAAGGAGGCAACAGGGTTGCATGAATTATCCATTGCATGTGAAATTTTCGAGCAGGTAATGGCTACTGCCAAAGAGCACGGAGCCACGGAAGTTAAGCACGTAACTCTTCAGATGGGAAGATTATCTCATACTAATCCGGAACAACTTAACTTCTGTTTTAAAGTCCTTGCAGAGGAAAGTATTGCCAAAGATGCGGATTTTATTGTAGAAATGATACCGCCTTCCCTTGAATGTGAATGTGGATACACGGGAGCAATAGATGAAAAAAAGATAAGAACAAAATGTGAATTCGAAAGTGAACTTCTGGCTTATGCGGCAGTTATGGAATGTCCAGTCTGCGGAAAGCCTGCTCAGCTTATAGGTGGAAGAGAGCTGATAATTAAAAGTATCGAGATCGAAACTGAAAACCAGGATTGAACCTCAAAAAGGTAAAAAATAAAAAATAACTCCCCAAGTGATGTTTATGTTAATGCATGTAATTGATATGGGACATGATGTCTACAAGGCAAATGATAAAGTTGCTGAAAAAAACAGAAAGAAACTTGACAAGTATCAGGTTTTCTCGGTAAATGTTATGGGTGCAATCGGATCAGGAAAGACCACTCTGATTGAAGAAGCTATCAGGCAACTTAAGGATAAGTATAGGATAGCTGTGATTGCAGGGGACGTAATCGCAGAAATGGATTCTTCCCGTTTCAGAAAACTCGATGTACCTACCATTCCCGTAAATACCGGAAAAGAGTGCCACCTTGATGCAAAACTGGTGGAAAAAGCCCTGGATGAAATCGATCTTAGTAACACGGATCTCCTTCTAATTGAGAACGTAGGCAACCTTATCTGCCCTGTGGACTTCAAACTGGGGGAACAACTGAGGGTTGTAATCGTGAGCGTGACCGAGGGAGACGATATTATCCTCAAGCACCCCATGATATTCAAGACTGCAAATCTTGCAGTAATAAATAAAGTTGACATTGCACACGCTGTTGATGTCGATGCCGAAAAAATGCGAAACGATATTCTTTCCTTAAATCCGAGTGTGCCAGTTATCCTTACTTCAAAGCATGACTGGGAAAGCCTGGAAACCTGGATTAGCTTTATCGAGCTGGGAGTTAAAAAAGCTCAGAATAGATAAGGCAAAGTTAAAAACAACTAAGGTAGAACCCAGGTTAAAAAGAATTAATTCGAGCCAGGGTTAATGAGGATAAAATTAGAAATCAGATTATAGAGATTAACTCGAAGCTCGGACTAAAAAGATTTAAACTAGATTGAGAAGATCCAGAAGGGTTTAAAAGGCGGAAAAAAGGAGACTTATATGAAATCAAATACCATTTCTCTTGAGCACGGTGCAGGCGGAGAAGTTATGCAGGCACTTATAGGAGAAATAATTCTTAAAAACTTTCACAATAAAAGTGCAGGCTCAATTGGACTCGAATGTCTTGATGATGGGTCCACAGTCAGGCTTGATAGCTTCAACAACGGATGCGAACTTGTACTGACTACTGATAGTCACGTGATTACACCTGCCTTTTTCCCGAATACCAATATAGGAAGGCTTGCAGTTGCAGGCACTGTCAATGACCTTACGGTCATGGGAGCAAAGCCCCTTGCCCTTACCTGTGCAGTCATAGTCCCTGAAGGTTTTCCACTCAAGGAGTTTGAGGAAATAATTAAAACAATGGATAAAACAGCCGCAGAGGTTGGTGTACCCATAATAACAGGCGACACTAAAACCGTAGAGAAAACTGCGCTTGATTCTATTATCCTGAACACTGCAGGCCTGGGGATTACGGATAGCCCTGTAAGAGACTCAGGGCTTCGGCCGGGAGACAAAATTCTGGTCACAGGCACTATTGGCGACCACGGAATTTCGCTTATGGCTCACAGGGAAGGTTTTGACTTTGATACTGACCTTGCCTCGGATTCAGCCCCACTCTGGAAGCTCATAGAACCCCTCCTGAAACTCAGAACTCCGGAGGGTGAACCCGTGATCACGGCAATGAAAGACCCGACCCGCGGAGGGCTTGCAAATGCCCTGAACGAGATGGCAGCAAAATCCGGAGCAGGCATTCTGATTGAAGAAGACTGGATTCCTTTCAAACCAGCCGTTTCCGCAGCCTGTGAGATGCTGGGCCTTGATCCCCTTGAGGTTGCAAATGAAGGAAAAGCAGTTATCGGAGTCAAACCCGGTTTTGAAGAAGAAGTGCTTTCAATCCTGAGGCAGCACCCTTACGGCAGGGATGCAGCTGTTATAGGAGAAGTTACTCCAGATAAGAAAGAAGTAGTCCTGAGAAACCGTTTCGGTGGTATGCGTTTTGTAGATGTACCTGCCGGAGACCCGATTCCCAGAGTATGCTAAAAATCATCAGGCCCTAGCCGAGATTGATTTATGATAAGATACTATTGGAATTGAGTTTTGACGTACAATCGTTTCCTCTCGTTTAATTGGACTCATTTTTTATTTTTCCTTTTCCTTTTGTGTTACATTTTTGTCTCATTTTTTACTTCACTTTATCTTTTCATTCTCTTTTTCTGAGTATCTATTTTTCATACTCTCGTTCTGAGTATCTGTTTTTCATACTCTCTTTCTCAATCTCTATTTTTCATTTTCTTGTTCTGAGTATCTATTTTTCATACTCTCTTTCTCAATTTCTATTTTTCGTTTTCTCGTTCTCAGTATCTTTTCAGTCTATATTTTCGGTTTACATTTTTATATATCTCTCAGCCACTAGTATCAAATAATGTTTAAAAGTAAATTACCTTATAGAAATTTGTAGTATAATGATAAAATAAGTTGAAAAGGTTTCAAGAATAAGGCAGTCAGAGAAAAAACAACAATTTATAGAAGTATCTCAGGTAAATCTATCGAGCAGGAAAGTTACTGAAAATAGAACGGAAGCCGAAATATGAACCGAGACCCAATTGTGGAACAGGAACTATGGCGCTCAGTTGCAGTATATTTTGCATCATTTTTGGTCGTGGGAGCCCTGAATATTGCAGGATACATATCAGTAGAAGGTATTGCAACTTTTATCCTGGCCTTTATTATAACATTAATTCATTTCGCACTCATGGTCAGATACAGGAGAAAAGAGCAGTTGACAGATCCTTCAATATCTTCGATAATAGATCATTTACTTCAGCCCAAAAATCCTGAAAGTAGACACAGTATAAACCCGGAATCCGGGCATAATTTCCTTTCTGTTTTGGCAATCCTGGTGATTGCATACCTTATTTATCGTTATGCAATTTAAGTAAGAATTTAGTAAAATTCGCTTTTGAGACAATCCCAAAAGTAAGAGGTCTTGAAGAAGTGTAATTATTGAGAAAAAGAAGAGAGTCTTATTCTGAAACAAAGTAATTTCCACTTAATCTTTCTGTTTTCTGATTTTTATAAAATATAAGGCGAAGATATGATTGTTATCTACGGCAATTTTGTTTCTAAAATGCCTGAATGAAACTTTTGAGGTTTATGAAGAGCAAAGTTTCCTGTATGACATGAATTGAAATTGGAAAAGATATAATTTATTCTACTAAGAAAAACTGAATTTGGAAAGGCGGAGGGACATTCATGATAATGAATTTTAAAGGCAAAAGCCCGAAAATTTCAGAGACGGCTTTTATTGCGGATTCCGCAGACGTGATAGGGGATATCGAAATAGGGGATTTTTCAAGTGTATGGTTTAATGCCGTACTTCGCGGGGACAGGAATAAGATAAAAATCGGGAGCCGGACGAGTACCCAGAATAATGTGGTTATTCATGCAAACCCCGAGAATGGAGTTCAGATAGGAAATGATGTAAGTGTGGGACACGGAGCTGTGCTTCACGGGTGCAGAATCGAAAACAATGTGCTTATAGGGATGAACTCTACAGTATTGAACGGGGCTGAAATAGGAAGAAATTCTATCGTAGGTGCAAATGCGCTGATTCCTGAAGGGAAGAAATTTCCTGAAAACAGTTTGATAATTGGATTCCCGGGGAAGGTAAAGAGGGAAATTGATAAATCAGAGATTGAAACTATAGCAGAAAACGCTGCAGAATATGTGGAGTTTGTCAGAGAGTACAGGGAAGAAGTAAAATATATACAAAAGAAATAAAAACGTTGGAATAAAAATATATATTATTTGACGATTTGCATTTTTACCCAGATCTTTGCAGTGATAGATGAATAAAGGCTGGTAAAAACAAGTTGTGAAATAGAGGAGCAGAAAAGTAAAATTTCGATATGATTAATGCAGATATCCTATTAAACTAAAAGAAAAACTGTTTCTCTTTTAATAGTTTAATATTTATAAGAATATACGAACTCGTCATGGAGACAAACGGAAATGAGGAACATAAATATCCTGTACTATGGGAAAGTAAAATCGGTAGATGTATATGAAAGCATGCTTGAGTACGTAAAAAGTTCCGGTACTTCGGACTGCGAGAAAGATTACATTGAGGGCCAGCCTGACTATTTTGTAGAAGAGTGGCAGGCAGCACTGGACAGCGAGATATATTTTGAATATGATCCTATGAAAGATGCAGGAGAACTCGAGATTGACGGGCAAAGTTATACCCGTGTCGGCAGAGGAATATCCGAGTTAAGTTATGTACCCACTGACAGCCTGTCTGACATTCTGTATATTATTTATCACTGCGACCACAACATTAGAAAATGTAACTGCGTTAATGAGATTTTCCAGACAAAAGAAGAAGCAGAAAAGAGAGCAAATGAGCTTAGAGGAAAAATGAGCTTAGAGGAAAAATGAGCTTAGAAAAAAACGAGCTTAGAGGAAAAAATGAGCTCAGAGAAAAAATGAGCTTAGAAAAACGTGTTTTCTCCTGATCTTCCTTATTGCAGGAAATATCATAAACAAAAATCTGAAAACGAAGCAATCATATTTATAGGTAGAATTGCTTGACCTGTGATATCAGTAGCTTACCATCTGCCTGAAAAACAAGATCAAAGCTGTTTATAATAACGGAGTGAAATCCCTCTCAGAATTTCAACTCCGAATTTCAATATATAAGAGGACTACAAGACACTACTCGAGACACTACTTTTTTATATTTTTTCAATAAACATATTTGTTTTTTAGAGATAAAATACAAATCGTCGGTACTTATCAATACGTTTTAATTTTTTTAAAAACATGGCTCCACATCATAGAACAATTAGTGGAGACGTTCAGAGTTACGGTTGAAATAGAGCAGAACCATGTAAAAACACCGGCCTACTATACAAAGGAATTTAAACACACATTGGCAAACTATTAAATATTTATTTATATGTTAGCAGTGTATTATCTAACGAGTTTAATGTTTTATGCGCTAATGTGCTAATTTCGCAGTTAAACTATATTAACTAAATAAAGAGGCTAGTGACATGCATAAGGAACATGAACTAAACAAAGAAGCTGGAATAAAAATTAATAAAGTGAAAACCGAAGTAAAGAAGAATCAAGGAATGAATGAGAAGTCTAGCTCCAGATCCCATTATGTCCCAGGCTCCTGGAAAGGGACAAAAATAAATCCGCAAATAAGTAAGATCAAGTACAGGCAGCGTTATGTACCCGGATTATGGAAGGAATCCGTAGAGACTTCAAGGGTAAAGAAGCTCGGGTATAAGCCGAAATACATACCTGGATTATGGAAAGCGGCAAAAGAGAATCCAAAGATGGAGAAAATTAAGTATAAACAGCGTTACATTCCAGGTCTCTGGAAAGGGACTGAAGAGACTCCAATAACAAAAAAAGGTGATCATAAGCCGCGTTATATTCCCGGTTACTGGAAAGGAACAAAAATGAATCCGAAAATAGGGAGTCTCAGGTACAGACAGCGCTACATTCCCGGGTTCTGGAGAGGAAATTCAGATGCCCAAAAAGCAGATAAATTCATTCACAAGCCAAAATACGTACCTGGATTCTGGAAAGGAACAAAAGAGAACCCTAAAATAAGTACGATCAGATACAAACAGCGTTATATTCCCGGATTCTGGAAAGGAAACATAAAAACTCCAGAAATGAAGAAATTTGACCACAAGCCGCGTTATATTCCTGGCTCATGGAAAGGGACAACAAAGAATCCGAAAATAGGGAAGACGAAATACAAACAGCGTTACATTCCCGGATTCTGGAAAGGAACCATAGAAACTCCAGAAATGAAGAAATTTGACCACAAACCGCGTTATATTCCTGGCTCATGGAAAGGAACAACACAGAATCCGAAAATAGGGAAGATGAGATACAAACAGCGTTACATTCCCGGGTTATGGAAAGGACATGCAAAAAAGGATAGCTACAGACCTCGTTATGAGCCTGGCTTCTGGAAAGGAACAAAAGAAGCTCCTAAGAGAAGTGAGAAGTTTAGCTACAAGCCTCGCTATGTACCCGGATCCTGGAAAGAGAAAACGGGACTCTGAGGGGTTAGCACCTGAACAGAATAATAAAACACTGGCAGGCCTATAATATACATAATAATTAAACTGATTATAATTGAAACTGATTATGATTGAAACTGATTATGATTGAAACTGATTATGATTGAAACTAATTATGATTGAAACTAATTATGATTGAAACTGATTATGATTGAAACTGATTATGATTGAAACTGATTATGATTGAAACTGATTATGATTGAAACTGATTATGATTGAAACTGATTATGATTGAAACTGATTATGATTGAAACTGATTATGATTGAAACTGATTGAAGTTTCATAATACTGTTTCCCAGTTCAATTGCATAAGTCTGATAGTTTCTGAGGCAAATAAGTAACTTAAAGTAAGAAACCAGTACTAATGAAAAGTTCAAGGCTAAAAATTAGTGGGGGTCTTTAGCCAAATCTGAAAAATGCGAACGCTTACTTGTTTGATAGGATTTGAGAACCTTCCTCTTGATTACGACATCACAGGAAACGACTTCCACTACATTATTTTTGTAGCTTTTTTATAATTATCCGGTTTCAACCTCTTTTTATTTAGATTATCCCAGCTTTTCATAATTAGCGGATCTCAAGGATTGTCTTTGATCCCTGTTTTCGACTCTGTTTTTGACCTATATTTGACCCGTGTTGTTAACAGGTACAATTTTAAACGCATGAATGCCTGCTAAACAACCTGCAGAGTTTAAGCTGAGCCAGTTCCCGGAAAGATGTGAAGATCCTTTAAATCCTCGTTTTGCAGGGGCTAAAGCCTGAAATATTCCCGAAAGTCCACGGAGTTCGGGGAGAACTTTAAAAATTATACATTTCCTGAGACTGCATTCCGCAGGCAGGTTTCCCAGTCTTCAGGGTTGTCTATATTGTCGCACTGCCACTCAAACTCGCGCCTTGCAAGCCTGATAGTTGCACGTGCTTTTTTGAGTGGAACCAGCTCTTTTCCGACATCGCCAACTCCCCCTACTTCCAGGCAGCTTACGATATCGATCATAAACTTCTCCAGGATCTCTGGTGGTATCGATTCGTTCCTTGCGTGGATTTCTGTGCATTTTGCAAGATACTCTGCAAGTACTCGGATCAGTTTCTTGTCACGCATGATTGTAACTCCTTTGTACGATAAGTGGGGCAATTCACTCCGTCACACTGGGCTTTAGATTTGATGATCGCAACAATTATGACATTAATAAAAATGCAGACATATCTTCCTGAACTCAGCCCAGGATACTTCAATCCTGATTTTCCAGGGACAGTACCTCAAACAGCAATTAAAAATATGTATTTTCGAAGCTTAAAGCTTTCTAAATAATCGTATTTGAGAGAAGTTATATACACTTGGGTACCAGCCGAAATATTAAAAGGTCGTATAAAATGTCTTTTCTACTACTTTCTATTACTCTCCATTACTTTCTACTATTTTCTTTCTATTTTCTTTCTACTATTTTCTACTACTATTCTCTACTACTTTCTACTACTCTCTACTGGTATATGTACACTGAATCATTTTTCCATTAAAGTTCTAGTATGAGAGATTATGTTTGGATCATATGTAAACCTTAAAACTGCACACAATAAGGGATCATCATTCCAAAACCTACATAATTAAAAATTATCAAAAGAGGGATATCGACATGCCGAATTTAAGGGAAAATATTCCGGTCGTGTTTTCAAGAGTAGGGGAGATTGGAACATCATTGAATAAATTGAATATATTTAAGTACTATAAAATCAGTGGCAAGAATGACATTTTAAACCTTAACCGATGACCAATGAAGATACTATTTTCGTGCAAATGTATATATTTTAAAACTGTTTATAAGTTATTATCTAATTTTTAAAGTAATTGTAAAAGATATAGCTGACAAACTATTCATAAACTCGAAATATCAGGAGGGTATCATGAAAGACTCTGAAGTAAAAGTTTTGGACGAAAATGACTATGTTTTTATTAAAGCATTAAATAATCTTGGAATGTCACGAAATGCCGCTACAACCATGGCATATCTTATGAATGTAGACGAAGCTTCATCCCGGGAAATTGAAATAAGCACCGGATTAAGGCAACCCGAAGTAAGTCTTGCAATGAGGTTAATGTGCAACCATTCCTGGGTTAATATGCGCTCGGAAAAAAAGCCTGGAAAAGGGCGGCCGATGAAAATTTATTCTCTTGCTGTCCCGGTTGAAGAGATCATAAGTTTTTACGAAGACAGGATTTACAAAGAATCTCAAGCAACCATATCAGCAATCAAAAAGCTGAAAGTGATGAGCAAACAAGTGCCTCTTGCTTCTTCAAAGTGAATGATTTCAAACAGGGTTAGCTCCATAATGGTTGACAATTCTTTTTTGGAATTCACTATTATGGAGTAGAAAAACATTTAATATTGACAACTTGCTTGTGTGTAACTTTGTTTAGCTTTTCAATTTCTCATTTTTATTGTGCATCTGGTCTTCTGATAATCAAGACCTTCATACCGGATATCTTAAGCCTGTCCTTATCCCAAGTAATAGTCTTTGCAATTGTAAATGGGTTCAGGTATATGTTTCTGGTCAGATGTGTGGAGTATACGCCTTCGATTCCTGGTTTTAGTGGCTCTTACTAACTAAATTTTCCTGTACTTAATCTAATTCAATTAAGTTATGGGTCAATAATAAGGCTGCGACCTCATTTAATGTCAGTTTAAGTTCTGACTTTCCTTTAAATAGTTCGTCATGGATCGCAATTAAATACCTTTTATTCGGCGGGATATACCAGTAGGGATGCGATAAAACCCCATTTTCATAAATTAACGATAACTCATCTATTTTATCTAAGACAGTTTTTTTATCCATGGTTCCTTCAAAAATAATTTTTATAGTATTTCAAGCTCCTAGATAAAAGATAAACGTTTTTCAATGTCAGGGTTCTCTCTTGAGTCCCCCACATTTATCTAATATCTCTTATTAACTCCCTTATATACTCTTCTAAAATTGCTATTTTGTTTTATTTCAATCCCTGGGCAAAATAATTGGTAGAAAGCCTTTTTCTCGCCCTGTTTTTTAAAGCCTGATAAGAGCGTGTGCTTACCTTCCAGATATGAAAGTTGGAGGAAAAATTAGAGGATGAGGAAAAATTAGAGGATGAGGATAAGTTAGAGGATGAGGATAAGTTAGAGGATGAATACTCGGCTGGCACACCTCTAGCATCGAAACTGGGTTCATGATACCTATTATTTAAATATCGAGGACTATATCTAGTATCAAGATGATCGACGAAGCGCTGAGGGTTTTTAAAGATCTTGACTCAAAGGATTTCAGAATCCTGACTGGCATTGAGACCGGAATGAAGCATTTTGAATGGGTGCCAATGGAAGAACTGAATAAATACACCAGGCTGCCCTTTGAGAAGCTTGAATACAAGCTAAAAAAACTTGTGAAAAATAAGCTTGTAGTCAGGAACACCCAGCCTTACGAGGGTTTTCAGATTTATTTTGAAGGATACGATGTCCTTGCCCTTAATGCCTTTGTCAAGCGAAAGAGTATCAGTGCAATAGGGGACGAAGTCGGGGTAGGAAAAGAATCGGTTATCTATGAAGCAATCCTCCCGCCTGAGCTCGCAATTGGGGAACCTGTTCCTGTTGTAATCAAGTTTCACAGGGAAGGAAGGACCAGTTTCAAGCAAATAAAGCGTGTACGTGAGCACCTTGGGGAAAGAGAACACTTTTCCTGGATCTATGCAGCCAGGCTTGCAGCCCAGCGGGAGTACGACATCATGACCACTCTGTATCCAGAGGTCTCAATCCCGAAGCCCTTTGACCACAACAGGCATGCAATAGTTATGGAGCTTGCAAAAGGCAGCCTTCTTTCAAAAACAAAACTTATTGACCCCGAATGGTATCTCGATGAGATCCTTAAACAGGTAAAAATTACCTATTCACTGGGAGTCATCCACGCCGACTTAAGTGAGTATAATATCTTTGTTTCCGAAGATGGCGTCCAGCTAATTGATTGGCCCCAGTATGTCACTCCTGAACATCCTCACGCCGACGAAATTCTCGAAAGGGATGTTTCAAATGTCCTGACTCATTTTTTCAGAAAATACGGAATTAAAAGGGAGCTTGATGAAACAATCCGCGAAATTAAGCGTCAGGCAGGTAAAAACACAGAGGATATAAAAGAAGGCACAGAAAGCGGGACTAGCAGAGGTATAGAGGAAGGGGAGCTTGAGGAAGCTCTGGAAGAAGGCTTTGAAGAGGATATTGAAGAGGATATTTTTCAGGAAGAAGACTTTGAGGCTGAGAAATTTGAGGCCGAAAATTTCGAAGCTGAAGAATTTGAGGTCGAAGAATTTGGGACTGAAGAATTTGAGGCTGAAAAATTTGGGACTGAAGAAATCGAAGCCGGCAAAATCGAAGCCGAAGATCGAAAAGTACAGGATTTCAAAAAAGCTGCCTCGGAAAAAGAGACTTCAGATAAAGAATAAATTACTTCATACGCGATCAAATTACATCAGATGAAGACTCATTATTAAACTCGGTGAGAAGCAGGGAAGTTCATGTTAGATGGGAATAGAAGGCGAAAATGAAATTGATTCTTTGTTTTTTCTGGATTAATTAACAGATTACAGTAGATACAACCTGTTAAAAGCACGAATATTTTGTAATAGAGCGCTTATCTGGATTTATATCTTAAATAGAGCACTTATCTTTTGACTTATATCTAATCCAGGTTTATATCTAATCCAGGTTTATATCTAATCCAGGTTTATATCTAATCCAGGTTTATATCTAATCCAGGTTTATATCTAATCCAGGTTTATATCTTATCCGGATTTGTATCTTATCCGGACTTATCTCTGTCCTGAGCTATACTTTTCAAAATATACATATCTGCGAGCCAGTTCAAACCCAAGTTCAAACCCAAGTATTAAGAATATTCTGGATTATATAATTATCAGAATATAATACAGGGTTGGGGGGACTTAATTGGAGCTTTCAGATGCTTCTTTTGAAGCTGCCATAGAAGCGAATCTTAATTCTGCACTATTGACAACAATTTTATCGAAAGCAACTCTACTGAAAACGATTCTTCTTTTGCTGCTTGCTTTCTGCCTGGTATCCTCAGCAAGTGCAAAATATTCACTTGAAAGAGCTGAGACAAATATAATTGTTAATGCCAGCGGGATAACCAATGTTAAGGAATCGATTTCATACATATTTGATGGAGACTACATTGATATACATAGAGAACTCAAAGCGTTACCTGCTGAATCTATCTGGAGTGTCTCCGAATTGGGTTATAAGCTGTGGGGAGAAGAGTGGGAGAAACCTCTGAAGAGTTTTAAAGGAAATATTACGCTTCCGGTGAAAAAAGAAAGTGAAATTCGATACTGGACTCATCAGGTTGCTTATACTCAGGAAGTAAATATCGAAAATAATGCCATTAATTTAAGGGCAGGCGAAATCCCTCCTACTCAATGGCATGAGGTCCGAGCAGTCTTCCCAGGAATTACATCCTCAGGTTTCGGTTTTGTCAAGGTAGATGAGGCTAGAGGACTTGGAAAAATAGTAGAGATTGAAAATGCATATCAACAGAAAAATATGATCTTAAATAGCCTTTATAGGAAGACTTTTTTATTTGCATTGTTTGTTCTGGCTTTTCCTTTACTTATATACTATATATATGGAAGAGAACAAAAAATCGATTATGAAAAAATTTCTGAAGCGGAAGTGCCTGATAATTCCAAACCTGCAGTGTTAAATGCCATTGTAATGGGGCGTATGGGTATTCCCACAATAGACGGATTTACTGCTACGGTTATGGATCTCGTTAACCGTGGATATCTCTCTTTACGAAATTTAAAACCTGAAGAGATAGACTCATCCTACACTCCAGAATTAGACTCATCTCATACACCAAAATCAAACTTATCTCATACACCAGAATTAGGCTCATCTCATACACTAGAATCAAACTTGTCTCATACACCAGAATTAGACTCATCTCATACACTAGAATCAAACTTGTCTCATACACCAGAATCCGGGTCAAGAGACTTTATAGTTGAACTTCTTAACAATGAAATATATTCGAAGGCTGAAGGAAGCTTATCTGAGCTGGAAGATTTTGAAAAAGATGTGCTTTATCTGTTAAAAACTCATGCTTCCGAAAGAAAAGTCTCCTGGAAAAAACTTGAAAAAGAACTGCAAAGCGGAAATAGTTTCTATCAATTTTTAACTTCCTGGAACAAAAAAGTTCAAGCACACACTTCATTTGCTGAATATTTTCAATTCACAGGAAACATATATATGTATTGGTTTGCCCGAACCATTCTAATAGCTTCAATTGTTTATTATATTTTGATTTCGGGATTTTTCCCTTCAAAGGTGTTCCCTCTGGCTTCAAAGATAAATGTACTGACCAGTTTAATTGGGATTTTTGGGTTCGTTATGATAAGGTGCTCAGGCATGTTCATAAAGATATTTGGACGCTGGACCCCCGAAGGAAGCCTTTACTATAAACGATGTGATAATTTCAAAAAATATCTTACAGACCTTTCTGCTCTTAAAGGGCATTCTCCTGAATCAATAGAGACCTGGGATTCTTATCTGGTGTACGCTATCTCTCTCGGAATCGCAAAGGAAATGCTTCAAAATATGTCTCTGATCGTCCCGTCTAAACAGTTAAGAGAGAGCCGCTTCTATCCCATAAGTTCCAATTATAGCAGATCAGAATGCAGTTGTGGAAATGCCTTCTCTTCATCATGTTCCAGAGATATAAATAGAGAAGACAATCTCGAAGAAGACAATATCGATGGTGGCTCTCTGGAGTAGACGGTGCCAGGTAAGAACTTTAAATAAAAGGACAGTAGACTGTCCGATCATAGGGAAATGCACAGAAAAAGCTGTGAAAGAAAAAGCTGTGAAAGAAAAAGCTGTGAAAGAAAAAGCTGTGAAAGAAAAAGCTGTGAAAGAAAAAGMTGTGAAAGAAAAAGMTGTGAAAGAAAAAGATGTGAAAGAAAAAGATGTGAAAGAAAAAGATGTGAAAGAAAAAGATGTGAAAGAAAAAGATGTGAAAGAAAAAACTGTGAAAGAAAAAACTGTGAAAGAAAAAACTGTGAGAGGCGTGAGAGATCTGTCTCGAAAATTTCTTGTACTTTTTCTGTTTCTGGGGACTTCAGATCATTGAACGAGTAAGAAAGTAGGAAAGAAAAAAGCAAAATAGTATAAAAATAACATTTCCCGGATAAAATAAAACGGTGCCGAAAAAATGGATATTTCTCACTTTTTAAATCAGATAAAAGCTTCCAGCCGCTATGAAAACCAGATCGTCCATAATGAGAAAATTCCTGCAAGGGAAGCTCTGTATGCTCCTCTTTCCCTTAAACCGCAGGTAAAAGCAGCCTTTTCAGGCATCGGAATCGAAGATCTGTATGTGCACCAGGCTGAGGCTATAGAAAAAATCCGGGAAGGAAATGATATCGTACTCTGCACGACCACTGCAAGCGGAAAGTCCCTTACTTATATGGTTCCTATTTTTGAAACTATTCTCAATGAACCGGAAGCAACTGCTCTTTATATCTCCCCTTTAAATGCTCTTGTAAATGACCAGTTAAAGTCTTTTCTGGAGTTTGAAGAGGCGCTGAAATCAGGCGCAGGCATAGCCCGTTATACAGGTGCCCTTTCAGAGGCCGAGAAAAGGAAGGTGAGAGAAGGGCAAACCAACGTGGTCTTAACAAATCCTGAAATGATTCACATGAGCTTTCTTGCATGGCATCATCTCTGGAGGCGCTTTTTCTCGAATCTCAGGTTCATAGTTGTTGACGAAAGCCACTACTATCGCGGAGTTATTGGTAGCAACATGGCAAACCTGCTCAGGAGGCTTTTGCGTGTGGCTGAGTACTATGGAGCATCTCCGCAGTTTATCTGCTGTTCTGCAACCATCGGAAACCCGGAAGACCATACTGAAACTCTTCTAGGGCGAAAAGCCGTTGTGGTTGATAATAACGGCTCTTTTCAGGGCAGCCAGCAATTCATTTTCTGGAACCCGCCACTTTATCTGAATAATAAGGGTTGTACACTGAGGAGAAGCAGTTTTTCCGAAGCTTCCTCGCTTTTTTCAAAGGCTGTACAGGCAGGCCTTCAGACTCTGGCTTTTACCCGGTCCAGGCAGGGAGTTGAGAGGATGTACAGAAGTTGTAGGGAGTTATTGAGGAGCAGAAATCTCTCTCCTGCAATCTGCTCGTACAGAAGTGGCTATTTTGACCAGGAAAGGGAAGAAATTGAAAAGAAAATGAATTCAGGGGAAATTCGAGGGGTCATTTCCACAAATGCACTTGAACTGGGGATAGATATAGGAGGGCTTGATGCCTGTATTCTTGACGGCTATCCGGGAACAGTAATGAGTGCCAGGCAACAGGCAGGCAGGGCAGGCAGGAGCGGAAATGAGAGCCTTGTTATCCTTATAGCAGGTACAAACGCCCTTGACCAGTATTATATGAGAAACCCAGCCGACTTTTTTACACGAAGCAGTGAAAATGCTGTGCTTAACCCCAAAAATCCGTATATCCTTGCAGGTCACCTGCTCTGTGCCGCAAAAGAACTTCCTCTGAGGGCATCGGATGAGAAATTCTTCGGTAAAGGGTATCCAAGAGTGGTGGAACTTCTGGAAGCCGAAGGCCTGCTTGCAGGTGATGACCTGAAGTATTCAACGGACCCGTTTCCTTACAAACACGTTTCGCTTCGGGGAATTGATAATAATACTTACTCTCTCCTTGCTTTTGAGGGAGAAAAGCGCTTCCCTATTGAAAAAGACATTGAGGAAACTCTCGCCTTCAGGGAATGCCATCCTGGGGCTGTTTATATGCACAGGGGAGAATCCTACTATATAAACAGGATCGACCACGAAAAGAAGGAAATCCATGCCATAAAAACGCATGACACCTATTATACGAAACCCATGATTGACTCGTCCGTGCTTGTACAGGAGACTTATGCTGTAAAACCGCTTTTGCACGCATCGGAGGTCGAAGTCGGGCTTGGGGAAGTTGAGGTAACGGACAGGGTTATAGGGTACAGGAAAATCCAGACCCAGAGCAATGATGTAATGAGCGCCCATTCTCTTGAGATGCCTCCTGTTAGCCTCCAGACAATGGCTCTCTGGCTTAAGCTTCCGGACAGGCTGCAGGAACTGGTAGGAGAACATAAACTGGATTTTGCAGGCGGGATCCATGCTATAGAGCATGCGATGATTTCAATGTATCCTCTTCACCTGCTTGTAGACAGGAGTGACGTAGGTGGAGTTTCCACACCGTCTCATCCTGACCTTGGAGGCAAAAGCGGGATATTCATTTACGACGGTCACCGGGGTGGTGTAGGGTACGCCGAAAAGGGTTACGACCTTATTGAAGAGGTGCTTGACGGCACTTTAAAAGCAATCGAGAGCTGTCCCTGTGAAGGCGGCTGCCCAAGCTGTATTCAGTCCCCAAAGTGTGGAAACAATAACGAACCCCTTGATAAACATGCTGCAATCATGCTCCTGCACGAACTCCTTGGGAAAGCCCCTTATATTCCGCCTGAGAGAAAAGAAAAACACCTATCCGAAGTTAGAGCCTCAAGACCAGCTCCTGAAAAAAGAAGTACAGAAGATGCTCTGAGCAGGGTCAGGCGTCAGCTCAGGCGGGAAACCATAAAACAGGAAACTCCAGAAGCGCAGGAGAAAAAAGAAAAGACTTTCATTGCTACGGACGAAAATGGAGGAATGATTGGAGTAATCTCTGCCCCTTCCCCCGAAAAAGCTGCCGCAAAAACTTTTCACCAGAAACTCCGAGGAAAAAAAGAACCTAAAAGGGAAAAGCCTCTTGAAATCTGCATCCGAGACCTTGGAGCTGGCAATGATTTTAACTTCCGGCTCTGGATTGAAGTTTCAGAGAATGAAGGAAAGGAAGCTGTTAGAGGAGAAGATGAGAAGAAGGTTGTAAAGAGGCTAATTATCAGGAAAGTGAACTAAAAAATTAAAGGTTCTGTGATAGTTTTCAAATCTGGCCAGCAAGGCTAAGGATCCGTTTCATTGAAAATTACTATGGAAGTTCTTTTTGGGGTTCTTTTGGGAGTTCTTTAGGGGATTCTTTAGGGATTTCTTTAATTATTGTGGGAGTTTATTTTTCAGAGCTTTTTTCAGAGTTGATCGATTACTTCCTATTTTTTCCCTTAGCCTTGACCTTTTACTGATTGATTTTTCAATCTAAGATATCCATTCTTCAGGTTACTGTAATATACTGAGGTATGATCCTGGTGTTGCTACCGTTTTCATTCGTTACTGTAAGGCTCACATCATACTTTCCTGGTTTAGTAAATGTGTGCGTTGCGTTTAACGCATGTTTTGACTTAATTCCATCTCCAAAATTCCAGTTCCAGAACATCGGTGCATCTGTACTGTTATCAGTAAATAATATTTTTAAGGGAACATCTCCTGATGTTACATTCGCAAAGAAGTCAGCAACAGGTATTTTTAGTGACGGTTCTATTCCCGAAACCGTACACATATAAATATCCGAATTTGTGTGGGGAAAACCATTGACTGTATAATCATTACGCCAATCTGTCCAGACTATTCTGTCACCATAGATTGCAGGGCTTGACTGCAATGATTTATTTGAAGTAATTTGAGTTTCCGCATTGGTAGAGAGATTATACATATAGATATCACCATTTCTACTGCGATCATCTACCCATATTATCCTGTCACCATAGATAGCGTGATATCCCGGATAGCCTTGGATGGTAGTGATTCTGCTCTCCTTAGAAGTTGAAAGGTCGTACATATAAATATTCGATCCATTGCGAGAATCCTTCCACACTATTTTGTCTCCACAGATATCAGGAGAGTATTGATCCGAATCGTCAGCAGTAATTTGAGTTTCCGTGGAAGTGGAGAGGTCGTACATATAAATATTCGATCCATTGCGAGAATCCTCCCACACAATTTTGTCCCCATAGATAGCGGGATTATCCTGATGCGACTCGTTTGTGGTTATTCGGGTCTCTTTTGATGTAGAAAGGTCATACATATAAATATCTCCATTTCCGTTGCGAGTATCCGTCCAGACTATTCTGTCTCCGTAAATGTCAGGATAAAATGCTTTTCCGCTGTTAGTAATCTGAGTTTCTTTGGAAGCGGAAAGATTATACATATGTATATCGGTTCTGTCCAGTACATCGGGACTACCGGTACTGCGAAACTCCTGCCAGACTATCCTGTCCCCGTATATTTCAGGCCCCGTATTATAGTGATATGAACTATTTGTTGTAATTCTAGTTTCTCTGGAAGTAGATAGATTGTACATGTAGATGTCGTGGTATCTCGGTCCATTGCGGTCATCTAAATATACAATCCTATCTCCGTAAATGGCAGGCATCGTCTGATTATATTTGTTTGTGGTGATCTGAGCCTCTTTGAGAATGTATCGAGGCCTATCGTATGCGGTTATTGGATATAGTTTCGAGAAAGTACCGTTTGCATTGCTTACTGTTAGATTGACAGTATATGTACCGGACATAGGATACACATAAACCGGTGTTTTATCTTTAGAGTCCACGATTCCGTCATTATCGAAGTCCCATATCCTTGATGTTGCATTTTGCGAGAGATCTGTAAACAGGACGGAAAGAGGTACATAACCTCCAGTTACGTTGACACTGAAGTCGGCAACAGGAAAGACTGGCTGTTTATCTTTGGATATAAATACAAGAGGAAAATAATCATACTCAGTTCCATTGATATTATAAGGTAAATCACCAATCCCATCCTCGTTCCAGTCATTGCAGTTTTGGGAAAAACCAGTCCCATCAGGCTTTGCCCAGTAATTGCCGCCCAGGTACGGGCCTCCTACAATATTTTTTCCCGGGGTTTTTGTAGTGTTCCAGACAGCATCATCTAAGCCACGTTCGAGATAGTCGATTTCAGTATTATTGAAGAGGTTAACTGTGTTATTGAAAAAATTGTTGTAAATCAAAATGGTACCAGTAGAAGTAGGATCATTGGGAGATAAATCCAGAGAGATTCCACATTTTCTATTTCTCTCAATTTTATTGTCAATTACAAGAGCAATGTCCCCCAGAGATATGCCAATATCGTTGTTTGAAATTGTGTTATTTTTTATTGTATCCCCTGAAGAGTAATGAGCAATAATGATCCCTTCAGTGTTTGA
The DNA here is from genome assembly GCF_020804205.1 of Methanosarcina sp. DH1. Lineage (NCBI taxonomy): Archaea > Methanobacteriati > Methanobacteriota > Methanomicrobia > Methanosarcinales > Methanosarcinaceae > Methanosarcina > Methanosarcina sp. DH1. The sequence continues at coordinate 98,980 of NZ_WJBJ01000025.1, forward strand.
GGTCAGGGTATTATTTGTAATCTGGTTACCACTGGAGATGAAAGCTGCAGAAATACCGCTAAGGCAGTTGGAGATTGAATTATTGTCTATTATATTATCATGTGAATCGACAATACCAATTCCACATAGAGAATCCCCAGAGCCTTGTATAGTATTATTTAGAATCTTATTTCTACTGCAGTAGTTGATGCCGATCTGACCATTCAGAAACGTATTGTTAATTATCGTAATGTTAATCTCGCTGCCTCCTGAACCTAAGTGAATACTCGAATTGGAAAATCTATTGTTAGAAAAAATACAATTATAGCATTCACTACCCCTGATGCCTGCTTCGGTCCCTATAATTATATTTTTTTCAAAAGTAGAATTGTAACAATTATCGAGAAGGATACCTGAACTGTTTTCTAAAAAAAGGTTATTTTTGACAATACAGTTCTCGATAAATCCCTGACCAGATGAATAAAAAGGCCTCAAACTAACATTCTCGTGTATGCTAAATCCACTGACAACTATGTTGTTAGCCGCCAAATTGAAAGTCTGAATAACAGTATCTTCAGGTTTTTCGGAAGCAGAATGAATGTTCAGATTATCTATTCCTATATTCACACTCTCATTATAGATACCCGGATAAACAAGAATAATATCCCCTGGAGATGAATCGTTTACCGCTTCCTGAATAGATGGAAAAGCTGCACCTGAACTACTATTACCTACCAGAATCTCCCTTGCAGATGCAGGGCTATGAATTAGAATCATGAAAAAGATAGTAACTACTAAAAGGATTATGAATTTATTTACCCACACCTTTACTTCCCCCTTTAAACCAGAAATATCATACTAATAAGATCCCAAATCCTCAAAAAAGATATATGATTTAAGGACTAATCGAATTTATTTTCTTTATTATATATCCTTGATTACTTCCTCAGCAAAAATAAGGTATGTTGCAAAGTTATATGTAATTTTAACAGTTTTTAATTTCGAGATTTAATTTCTGTTCTATTTTAATCCTTAAATTCTATAATCTGGACCTTGATCCTGATATACAGATATTTCAAATTACGTTTTAAGCTATATTTCTAACGAAATGGAAGTTTTTTATACAGACAGTTTCATAGCTGATTAATACTTAATCATGTGTAATAGTTTGTATTTTTCAGGCCTCCTTTGTAATAGTTTGTATTTTTCAGGCCTCCTTTTATTCGGCACATTTATACGTATATAGAAATAATTTTAATTCAGGTCAAGTATAAAAATTGATTTTTTTATGAGCAAGAAAAGCACAAAAGGCAATTTAAGAGCTAGTTAAATACTTTGTTTGAGATTTGGGGATTTACAGAAGGGGTTCTTAACAGATTTTGTTCAAATTTAGTCATAACTTTCAGGAATTTCAATTTCTCATATGGAAATGTCCAAACTGGAAACTTCAAGATTGGAATTTTGAAGTTGGAAACGTCTGAAATTATATACTATCTAAAATTCTAAACTTTAAAATTTAAATTTTGAGATTATAATTTTGAATTGGGATTTGAGATTGAAATTTTATGATTGGGATTTTATGATTGGGATTTTATGATTGGGATTTTATGATTGGGATTTTATGATTGGGATTTTATGATTGGAATTTTGAAACTGGAAATTTCTGAAACTGGAAACTCAGGATTGTTCCAATACTTACAAAATTAAAAGGGGGATGACCATGGATAATGAAAATAAACTGTCTGGAAGAGAGGAGAAAAATTCAGACTACGATGTAATAATCATAGGGGCAGGGCCTGCCGGAATGTTTGCGGCTTACGAGCTTGCGGAGGTAAAGCCGTTGAAAATCCTTATTGTGGATATGGGCAGGGATATAGATGAACGCTTCTGTCCTATGAAAACCCATACATACTGCATGCACTGCACACCATGCGATATTATGTGCGGGGTTGGGGGCTGTGGGACTTTTTCGGACGGAACTTTAAACCTGCGGCCTGATGTTGGAGGAGATCTGGCAGCCCTTACAGGCGACCAGACCGAAGCCTGGCGACTAGTAGAAAGAGTGGATAAGGTCTTTTTGAAGTTTGGGGCACCGCAGGGAGCTTTGCTGACTGAAGGCCCGGAAATTGAAGAGCTTAAACGCAGGGCTGCTTCGGTCGGAGCTCGTTTTATTGAGATAAAGCAGCGGCATATAGGTTCAGATAACGCCCCTGCAGTTATAGGGCGCTTCAAACAGGATCTTGTTAACAAAGGAGTGAATTTCCTGCTTGAAACCGAGGTAGAAGATCTGCTGATTGAAGACGAGACATGTAAAGGGATTATACTTTCTGATGGGCGAGAACTCCGGGCCAGTTACGTGCTCTTATCTCCCGGGAGGCGTGGCTGCAACTGGGTTTCGGAGATGATTGAGAAGCATGGAATTGAAGCCCGGTACGGAGGGATTGACATTGGGGTAAGGGTAGAAGTCCCTGCAATCGTTATGGACCCGGTAACAAAAATCAACCGCGACCCCAAGTTCCATATTCAGACCCGCCGTTACGATGATTTTGTTAGGACATTTTGTACAAATATGCGCGGATATGTCGTAAAAGAAGAATATGAAGGATTTATCGCGACGAATGGTCATTCCCTGGCAAACGAGGAGTCCGAAAATACCAATTTTGCTTTTCTTGTCCGAGTCGAGCTGACCGAACCCATTGAAAATACCACAAAATACGCCCGTTCAATCGCAAAACTTGCAACCACGATTGGGGGAGGAAAGCCAGTTCTGCAGCGCATGGGCGATTTAAGAAGGGGCCGACGCTCTACAAAAGAACGCCTTGCAAAAAACCTTGTTGTAAATACACTCAAAGATGTAACCCCAGGCGATATTTCAATGGCGCTGCCCCACAGGGTAGTCATGGATATAATCGAAGGCCTTGAAACCTTAAATGAGATTATTCCAGGTGTTACCTCCGATTCAACCCTGCTGTACGCCCCTGAAGTCAAGTTCTATGCAATGCACCTGAAAGTCGACAGGCAAATGGAAACCAGCATCAAAAACCTTTTTGCAGCCGGAGATGGGGCAGGGCTTTCAAGGGACATAGTCAACGCCGCTGCTACCGGAATTTTGGCGGCTGAGGGGATAATGAATATGGTCAAAGAGGAGGAAGGAGAAAAGGAAAGAGAAAAGGAAAGAGAAAAGGAAGGAGTAATAGAATGAACTCAGGCGAAGGAAAAAACAGAGAGAAAATTTGTTTCAAGATAGATTACGTCCCCATCTGAAAGCCCGGATTTACTGAAATACATTAAAAAATTCGCTTCTTAGTCTGAAAAGAGGTTTGGAATAAAATTCAGGACTCAATCTAAATTTTAATCCCTTTGATTGTATGCCGCAGATCTTTGTGGAGTAGATGTTGCTAGTGGAGTTTTGTTTAGATAGATGGAGACGCAATTTATACCATGAGCTTATCTTATATAATATTTTTAACGTATAATGTTACTTTACTGGTATAATTGTTAGTGGAATATAGTAAACTTTAGTTCCATTAGTTTAATGATTATATTACCAGTATAATGGAGTTATGTAAGCTGGAACTTTTAACATATAAAAGTATAATCTAAAATTTTTTTGAAATTATTTTATGAGTCATTTCCTATTTTTAGCTGTTACGTTGGAGTACAATATTTGCAGAGAATGTATCAGGATTTATTGACAGTAATTCTGCATATCTGTGGAATTCAAAGAACTTTTGAAACGATAATGAGTGTACATGAAAGTCAAGCATCAGGTCCTCATGTAAACAGAGAAAGGTTTAGAGATGAATGGTTTGAATAAAAAATGACAGAATTGGGTTCAAAAAGAGTAACAGGGAACGGAAATGAATCCTTAACCGATGAACAATGAAAAAAGACTTATTTTTAATGGTTTCCAATGCGACTGCCGGGATTCGAACCCGGGTTCTAAGCTTGGGAAGCTCAGGTCATAGCCACTAAACCACAGTCGCATGAAGATGTATAGAAGTGATGTGTATTCTCCTCATGCATCTTTTAGATATTAAAGGTTTCGGTAACGAAGAAAGAACGGCAGGGATAGTTGTTTCATGGGGAAAAGAGGAAAAACTCTATTTCTGAAATTTGAGGGTGCAAAGCGATAAAGACCTGCGAATTGAATTATAGTATAGAGAAAAATTTCAAAGTGTTTTTTCGGGGATAGGGTAATGGCTCGATTCATAGAGCTTGCGGATCTTTTTGAGGAACTTGAAAACATAACATCCCATAAGGAAATCGTCAGGAAAATTGCTAATTTTTTATAGGGACTGGAAGGAAAGGAAGTAAAGGACAGTGCATACTTTTTTCTCGGGAGTATAGGGCCGGCCTTTGAGAATACGGCACTGGGAATAGGAGATAAGCTCGCTTTAAAAGCTATTTCCAGAGCATACGGAGTTTCTGAAGAAGAGGTTAAAAATAGATATTCAAGGACAGGGGACCTTAGAAATGTGGCTTTTGAGTTAAACCGGGGAGAAGGGAAATCTCTGGCAATCGATAAAGTGTTTGGAAAGCTAAAAGAGATAAAAGAAGCTTCAGGAAAAGGCATTTGAAGATTTATTGAAAAAAGGAAAGGCATTTGAAGATTTAGTGAAAAAAGGAAAGAAAGGAGACGGTAGTAAAAGAAGAAACTGGATGCGAAAATACAAGGGGCAGGGGGCAACAATTGAGAAATCGAGAGATTGCTGAGTTATTTTATGAAGCTGCTGACATTCTTGAATACCAGCAGGTTGAATGGAAACCACGGGCTTATCGGAAAGCTGCTCAGATGATCGAAAACCTTGGGGAAGACATAGAAAAAATCTATGCCAGAGAAGGAAAATCCGGGCTGACTAAAATTCCGGGCATCGGGGAGTCCATTGCCAACCACATTGCTGAGTATCTGGAAACAGGAGAAGTGGAAAAATTTGAAAAGCTTAAAGAAAAAGCCCCTTCAGGCACCGCAGAACTGATGGAAATTCGAGGGCTTGGGGCAAAGAAAATCAAAAAACTTTCCGATACCCTTGGTGTGAGGACACTTTCAGATCTTAAAAACGCAATCATTGCCCACAGGCTAAAGAGGCTCGAAGGATTTGGAGAAAAAAGTGAAAAGAACCTGGCAAGGGCAATTGAACAGTATGAGAAAAGCCATGCCCGGCTAGCCCTCGGAAAAGCACTTCCACTAGCAGATGAAGTTATATCCGCTTTAAAAGCCCAGTGCGAAAGCAGAACCTCTAAAGTCGACCTCTCGAAAATAATATACACAGGTTCACTACGCAGGTTGAAAGAGACAATCGGGGATATCGATATCCTGGCAGAAGCTGAAAAAGAAGAGGCTTTGAAGGTAATGGATTGTTTTGTCTCCCTTCCGGACGTTGAACAGGTGATCTTAAAAGGCAGCACAAAAAGCAGCGTAATTTTGAGAGAAGGGACAGCTATTGACCTTAGAGTTGTCCCGCCTGAGAGTTACGGAGCAGCTCTTCAGTATTTTACGGGCTCAAAGGAGCACAATATAGAACTTAGAAACGTTGCCATCAAAAAAGGTTATAAACTTTCGGAATACGGGTTGTATTTAAAAGAATCCGGTAAACAGATTGCAGGCAGCAGCGAAGCAGATATTTATGAAAGACTTGGTCTTGCCTATATCCCACCCGAACTTCGGGAAAACCGGGGAGAAATTAAAGCCGCTGCAAGAAATTCCCTTCCCAGGCTGGTAGAAGCAGGTGATCTCAAGGGAGACCTCCATATGCACACCGAATACAGTGAAGGAAAAGACAGCCTAAAAACAATGATTAAAAAAGCAGAAGCTCTTGGTTATGAGTATATTGCAGTAACCGATCATTCCCGTTCCCAGAAGGTTGCAAACGGCCTGGAAGTCGAGAAATTAAAAGCCCAATGGAAAGAAATCGACAAACTCTCAAAACAATTCCGGATAAAAATCCTCAAAGGATCTGAGGTCGATATCCTGAAAGATGGAAGCCTTGACTATCCTGATGAAATTCTCAAAGAACTCGATATTGTGGTAGGAGCTGTACATTCCGGTTTTGCATTCCCTGAAAGGAGAATGACTGAAAGGATTGCCACGGCTCTGGAGAACAAATATCTCGATATCCTTGCACATCCCTCCGGAAGGCTGCTAGGAAAAAGAGAGGCTTATGCCGTTAATTTTGAAAAGGTCTTTGAAGTTGCCGCTGCAAATGGAAAAGCAATGGAGATCAACAGCCAGCCTTCAAGGCTTGACCTTAATGACGAGCTGATCCTGCGTGCAAAGACCTTTGGCCTAAAGTTCTGTATATCTACAGACAGCCATGCCGTTTCCGACCTAACCTCCATGCGGTACGGCCTCGGACAGGCGCGGCGGGGCTGGCTTGAAAAAGAAGACGTTATAAACACCTACCCCTACTCCAGGCTTAAACAATTTTTCAAAAAACCCAACCAGTGACCGGTTTGTCCCACAACCGTTTCGTTGGTCGATCACGCCGGATAGGGTTTGGGGATAAGGTTCTCAAACCAAAATGGTGCCAGGTTTTTCGGTCAAGCCTTTTTTCAAAAGGGTTGTGCCACAACCGTTGCGCCGGTTGATCACGCCGATAGGGTTCGGGGATAAGGTTCTCAAACCCAAATGTTGTCAGGGTTTTCGGTCAAGCCTTTTTTCAAAAGGGTTGCAGCTAAGCTTTTTATTAAAAAGGTCATAACCACACCGCCGCGTAATCAAAACAAAATTTGAATAAGTCATCCTTCCTGAGAATATTTAGAAAACAGCCTTTCTTGCCCTAGTTCAGCCCTCTTGAGCGAACGAAGTGAGCGAAAAGGGCACCGTCCTCCCGAGACGGGACTCGGGTGACGGGACTCGGGTGACGTAACTCGGGTGACGTAACTCGGGTGACGGGACTCGGGGCAGAAAGACTAATAAAGGAGTAAAAATTCAAATGAATACAAAACCCCATTAAACAAAAATTGATAAAAGGTAATAATATGGTTTCAAAGGACCTTCCCTTCACCAAAGAAAAAATTCAGGAAATAATTAAAAAGTATCCCACCCCGTTTCATATATACGATGAGAAAGCCATTCTGGAAAATGCGGAGAAAATGAAAGCAGCTTTCAGGGAGGTTCCGGGTTTTAAAGAATTTTTTGCTGTAAAAGCCCTTCCAAACCCCTTTATTCTTAAAATCCTGAGAGAAAAAGGCTTTGGTGCGGATTGCAGTTCTTTACCGGAGTTAATTCTTGCTGAAAAAGCAGGAATTGCCGGGGAAAACATAATGTTTAGCTCAAACGATACTCCTGCTGAAGAGTTCCTGAAGGCAAAAGAGCTTGGAGCATACATAAACCTTGATGATATAAGCCATATTGACTACCTTGAAAAGTATGCCGGACTTCCTGAAATTGTCTGTTTCAGGTATAATCCTGGCCCCCTTAAGGAAGGAAATGCCATTATAGGAAAGCCTGAAGAAGCAAAGTACGGCTTTACGAGAGACCAGCTTTTTGAAGGCTACCGCATACTCAAGGACAGAGGAGTAAAGCGGTTCGGAATGCACACAATGGTGGCTTCGAATGAACTAAATGCTGATTACTTTGTGGAAACCGCAAGAATCCTCTTTGAACTTATAGTTGAAATCTCAAAGGAACTTAACATAAAGTTCGAATTTGTGAACCTCGGCGGAGGCATAGGCATCCCCTACAGGCCTGAACAAGAACCTGTTTCCTTCGAAGCTGTGGCAAAAGGTGTCAAAAAAGCTTACGAAGCCACAATCACAGCTAACGGGCTTTATCCGCTTAAAGTCTTCCTGGAATGCGGCCGCGTAATTACAGGTCCCTATGGCTACCTGATTACCCAGGTTCGGCACCTCAAACACACCTATAAGGACTATGTCGGGATGGACTCCTGCATGGCCAACCTGATGCGGCCGGGCATTTACGGAGCCTATCACCATATAACAGTGCTCGGAAAGGAAAACGAGGCTCCTGTCCATAAGTATGATGTAACCGGCTCCCTCTGCGAGAATAATGACAAATTCGCAATTGATAGGTCGCTTCCTGATATTGAAATCGGAGATATCCTCGCAATCCACGACACAGGGGCTCATGGACATGCTATGGGTTTCAATTACAACGGAAAGCTCCGTTCTGCCGAACTCCTTCTCAGAACGGATGGAAGTGTTGTGCAGATCAGGAGAGCCGAAACTATTGAGGATTACTTTGCAACTCTGGATTTCGAAGCCTTGAAGGGTTTCAAGTAAGAAAACTCTTCAGCAAAAATTGGAAAAAATGTCCCAAAAAAGATTCAAAAAAGATTTACTGAAAAACTAAAGACAGGTGAATAGCAGAGAAATTTCATTGCGAAATCTTACTGCTGCACCTGAATTACCTTTCTTTTACACGAAATGTATTCAGGACTTATACGTTTGAAGTACAAAATTGAAGTACAAAATTAAACTTACTCAAGAGAGTGAAAATACAAGACAGAAATATCACACATCAGAAAAGTCATCTCCATACTGTCTGCACTCCTGCGTACTTATCATTCCACAGTTCAAAAGACTCAGTGATTCAAATATGCCTTCGCCTACACTTATTCCTTTCAGTGCGCATTTCTTCACCAAACGGTCGTAAAGGACTTCATTTTCGTTTTTAATAAAGTCGCACATTTCCGAAATAAATTCATCTGTTATAAGTGGTTCTTCTTTGTTTACCCAATTATCAATTGACTCGATCAGATATTGAGGCATAGACTTTTTCTTTCCAATATCCATAAGATCCATAAAAGCACATTCATCTATGCTTAGAACCCACTTCCCAAGCTTGTACTTAAACGTATCTCCACTATCATCTTCCAAGCATACTCCCCCATAATGATTAAATTCTCATAATAATTAGAGGGCTCATGCTATTTAATCATCAGAGAGATTAACTGTCTGGGTATTAAATTCGCACAAGAAGGTATAGGGAAAATGTGGAGTAAAAAAAGTAAAGGTATTGGGTTCAGTAAAAGGTACTGGATTCAGTAAAAGGTACTGGACTCAGTAAAAGGTATTGGACTCAGTAAAAGTACCTGGACTCTGCAGATAAATTTGGCAGATATTTCAAAAATATACATTTTTTGTGCACTTTTTGCATACTTTTCTCCGGGATCCTGGATCTTTGAATTTATTTGCTTCAAAAGAGAAGGGGAAATTCAGAACCAGAATCGTGCACCCTGATTGAGTTTTCCCGGAAGTATTATATATTGACCGTTGACCGGCTTAAACATCCTTAAATATCTTCATATTTTTTCAGGATATCCTCAAAGGAGTCCGCTACAGCTTCAAGTTTTTCCTTTCCAAGCCCGAAAGTACTGAGTTTGAAATATTTAGTGAGCCCGGACTTGATACCGTGAATATTGCGTGCTTTGAGATCCTTGTAGAGGAAGTATCTTCCGTTCTTTACTTTCTCGGAGATTTCATAGAAGCGAGGGGCTTCGAAGAACATAAGGTCATGAGAATGGGGTTTCTGCCCGCGCTGGATAAAGCCCATTTCTTCAAGCCTTGCCGAGAACCAGCGAGCATTTTCGACCTCCTGGTCCCAGTTCCTAACACGCTTTACCACATCCGGGAAAGATGCAATAAGGGTCATAACCGTAGCGCCCCTTGCAGTACATCCCAGAAGCTCAACTTCTTTTACTTTGTTATGTTTGGATTTCCTGAACACGATAGGAGCATACTCTTCACTTACCCCGAGAACTCCGACAGGTCCGGATGCGGCCATCGATTTATGCCCGCTTCCTGCAATAAAGTCTGCACCGAATTCTTTTGCAGATACCGGCATTCTTCCGACGGCATACGCACCATTTAGAAGGAGAGGGACGTCGTATTCATGGCAGACCGATGCTATTTTTCTTGCATCAGGTAGGTTTCCATAACTTCCGTCCGGGTAAGTTACAAGTGCAAGAGCCGGCGGTTTTCCACTGTCCTTTGTAACCTCTTCTATTGCTGTGGCATACCCTTCAGGGTCAAGGTAATAATCGGGACTGCCTGAATGCGGTACGGTTTTGATATTAAGGCCTGCTCTTTCGGCTGCAACATATGAAGAGTAATGGGCAAGTCCATCGAGTACAATCCAGTCTCCCGGCTTTCCAATAGAATGCATGACAGCAAACTTGGATTCCCGTGCCCCATTTGTGACTCTTGCTTCATCACAGCCCAGAAACTCGGGAAGGGCCTTATGTACGAAATCATAAATTGGAGGCTTTTTTATCTGATCCAGAACCCCTCCGCAGAAATCACATACAGAATATCCGTCTCCCCACTCTACAAGAGCCTGTTTTGCAGCCTCGGTCAACCGCCCGCCTGTCTGAAGAGGGTCGATATTTATACTACCAAGGGTCTCTCTTTTTATAAAACCGAACTTCTGAAGGGATGAGTCATCAAGTTTCATTTTCTTTTATACCTCAATTTATCTTTCATACTTCAGTATTAGTTGCAGATTAATCTCAATATCAGTTACAGATTAATCTCAATATTAGTTACGGGTTAACCTCAATATTAGTTACAGATTAACCTCAATATATTACAGATTAACCTCAATATATTACAGATTAACCTCCAATATATTACAGATTAACCTCAATATATTACAGATTAACCTCAATATATTACAGATCAACCTCAATATAGTTACAGGTTAGTTTATGATTTTTAAGTTGCAGATTCAGGACATTATTTTGAACTAAAAAGAATCGAAATTACTCCGTCCAATTAAATGCTTTTACCCTACTTCGCGTTTAAGATTCTTGTTTACTCTGGATACGCATTGATTCATAAAAAAGTATTCCAAAACTCCTTAGATTTTAAGATAGCAAAGGCTCATTAATAACTATCAAGAGCCCCCTGCTGGAAAGATCCCGGATTTGCCGGAAAAAGAAAGCAAAACGTCTTTAAAAAGACGTTTTGCACCATTTTTCAGATACTTCAGGCGTTTACTGCCTTGCTAAAGACATCAGTAAATTCGTCGCACTGAGTTATTATTTTCGAAGCAGCGTCCTTTAAGACCTCAATAGGGTTTGTACCATCGGTTTTGATGTAAAGGATCGGGTCACTGATACTTACGTACTTCATATCATAGAAGGCGATCTCAACCCTCTGGTCTTTAATCAGAAGATCCTTAAGTATATTTAGAAGGGTATGTGTCTCGCCTTTGAGCTCGACTTCAAGCTCATTGTCTGTTTTGGAGAGAATGTTCAGTTCCATTGGTGACCACCTGTAAGTGTGAGTAATATAATTTACTGATAATTTACGATTTTACTGATAATTTACTGATTATTTACTGTGCAGAAACCCATACCTGCAGGAGAATAAAATTATTTTATTCCTTTTCCGTACTCGGTTGAGATTTTGCGAGTTTCGGTCATATTGCAGACGGGGCATTTAAGCTTTTTCCCTTCAAGCACAAGTTCTCCTTTGCAGTTTGAACAGTAGGCTTTTACAACTCCCAGGGAATCTTCAGCTGTTGTAAGGCGTATTCTTTCAGTGTCGAGAACCCTGGCCCTGACGATATCATAAGGTCTGAACTCATCTGCAAGCCTTTTAACATAAGAGTCTCGCACATTCGACACATGGATATCTCCCGAACGCACATTGACAATTTCCCTTTCTTCTTTGCCTTCAATTCCTGCAACTTCCACCATTGCTCCGGATTCGCGCACGTCAGTTATCTTTCCATAGACAATATCTCCTACTTTAAGAATATTCGGAGTGAGTGTGCGTGGCCTGACCGAAACTACTCTGGCTTTCCTGTCAATAAGTACATTTCCGGTAGCTGTAGAGTAAATATCTCCGGCAGACACAGTTGTTCCTTCCCCGGGCTTGAACTCTTCAGTCGTTCCCACAAGCTCTCCAGGAAGCACAAAACCTCCTTTTTCAAGCTCTTCTTCCGGAGTCTTGGTTTCGTAAGGAACTCTGGGTTCAGGCATATCCGATCTTTCCCTTGAGCCTTTTTTCTGGTAAGGGAACCTTCTTTTCTTGCCCTGGTCTCCCCTGAACTGGTCCTTTGACTGAGTCCTGGACTGACCTTTAAATTGTTCTCTGGGATGCCCCCTGAAGTGATCTCTTGATTGGCTCTTATATTGATCTCTGGACTGCTCCCTTGGGTGAGTTTTAACCTGTTCCCTGGGCTGGGCCTTAAACTGATCTCTCGACTGGCCTTTGAATTGGTCTCTGCTTTCGGAAGTAATTTGAGTTACATTTTCGGCAACCGGCTTTCCTTCGCTCGGGCCAGTCAATTTTTTTCTCGTAGTTTTACTTTTTCTAATTCTAATCATGATCCCTCATTTGGACTATCGTTAGTAGTCGATATAAATCGTAATCACAGCAGCTATCAATAATATGGAATGCTGGTAGCCATTCAATTGGATACTGGCACATTCAATTGACAGATAATCAACCTCAATAGAGGGTATAAATTATCATGTTCCTATTATCTGTCACTTTTGCCCTATTGACGCACTATATAGTTTGGTAATACACAGGCATACTTATTATAAGCAGTGTAATAGCTCCCCTTTTGAGGTAAAGTCCTGCACTAAAGCTATAAAGTTTGATGCCTTTAAATGTTACTTGCGTCTGGATTATCCGGAGATCTTAATCCTGTAGATCTCAACCTCAATAACCTCTCGTTCTTTTTTATGGAAATCGAAGGTTCGTTTTATAGGGAATTTCGCAACGTAGGAGTGTGTAATGACTGCAGGCTTAATGAACTTTTGGATAAAAGCAAGGCTTCCGCGGTTGTGAATTGAATATATCACTTCACTTGTTCTTAATGCTGACGAAAGAAAAGGCCGGTCTCTGCCTTTCACTCTTGCCCCGAAAGGAGGGTTCATAACCGTTGTTTTTACGCGTTCTTTAATGTCGGAAATGTCTGATAATACGAACTCGACTTCTACTCCAAGTTTTCGGGCATTTTTTCTTGCGGTCTCAAGTGCTTTTGAATCCGTATCGTAACCTACAACTTTTCTGGCTCCCAGAAGCTTTGCCCCGATTGCAAGGATACCAGTACCGCAGCCCAAATCCTGCACCGAATCGTCAAGATCTCCTTGCATATAAGCAAAGTGAAGAATTTCCGCAGCTAAAAGAGGAGGGGTCTGGTACTGCTCCAGTTCAAGTTCAGGACTGGAAAAGTCTTCCAACTCTTCCAGGAGTATCTCAAGTTTTCTCTGTTTCATTTCATCTACTTAAATTTTCTATTCATTTTAATTTTAATTCTTCATTTCTATATTTTAGTTTAATAATTCGACCTTAACTTATTATCTTGACCTTAACTTATTGCCTGGACTTTAACTATTATCTTGACCTTAACTATTACCTGGACCTTAACTTATTACCTGGACATAACCAGCATTTAAAAAGTTATACCGGCTCCTCGGTAATTTCATCAAGCACAAGTTTTTCCCATTCCCGCTCTCCAAGCACTATCTCAAATTCCTGAGGCGTAAGCATTGGGGAGGGAAAACGCCCAACTTCATCGATTGCAAGCCTTGGGCAGGCAGTATTCACGAAAGCATCTACTTTGAATTGAAGAAGCTGATCCGGAGTGACGAGATCAATCAGGATCAGGTGTGCCTCTTTTCCGTGCTTTTTCGCAAGCGCTTTCAAAGAGAAAGCCAGCTCCATTCTTTCCTGCCCGTTTTTGCTCGATACGATTATCCCAAAAACCTTTGCATCCAGTGATTTTGCAATTACCGCGCTTCGCTGGCGGAGGATTCTTGAAGAGTCCACCTCGCGAACTTCCCCGGAAAAGGGGTCGGCTGCAAGGACTCGCTTCTTTGTAGAAAGAGCTACACCTAAAGGATGGAAATCTCCACTTCCAATATATAGATATTCATCACATACCTCGTTCCTTGCTGTCGAAAAATTGCAGCCAAGTACCTGGCCCGGATATGCTAGCCTGGAGTCTCCTTTCCCGATTACGCAGGTCTTTCCATTTGCCTTCAGGACCGCGCAAGCTTCAGGGAGCTTATGGACATGCTGGACGGTAGTAATCAGCCCTATAACCTGCCCCTTAAGTTCAGGAACAGCCTTTTCAACAACCGGCCGGATGTCAACTGCGGAACGTGTTTCTATGAAATAGATCTTTTCGGAAAATTTTGTATCCTCAAGCTCGGCATGCCCGAAGTGAAAAAGGATATCAACCTGCTCAAGCAAAGTCTTATCAAGGTCGCATGCCCCGAAACATGGGTCTCCAGAGATGATAATCTCAGCTCCGGTGGCTTCTTCAACTTTTTTTGCTAGTTCTGGACCTTTTCTTTTGAGCCCCTCAGGAAACTGGAAACCTACGATTTTTGCGCCCAGTTTATTTATTACATTGATAATATAGTCAGGCCTTAGGTCAAACGCATTACTCGTTCCCAAAGACATTCTTGATCTCCACACCTTTCTCGCTCACGTCGATCGTAACGAGAATCTTGGGTTCAACCCCGAGCTCCCTTAATTGCAAATAGCCGTTTCCTCGACCGATAACGGAAATCACGTCCAGAATCTCTACACCCATAGTTTTCAGGGCTTTTACGAGTGCTATCAGCGTTCCGCCAGTACTGATGACGTCGTCCACGATAATTACTCTGTCCCCTTTCTTGAGCCCGTTTATGTAGAGAGCTCCTTTCGAATACCCTGTACTCTGAGAAAGTTCCACTTCTCCTTCAAGGAAATAAGGCCGCTTTCGAACAATGGTCAAAGGAATTCCCGTTTTCAGAGAAAGGGCATTTGCTACAGGAATACCCATGGCCTCTATGGTAAGAATAGTATCAACTTTTTTGATGTCGGTAATCTGAAGAATATATTCGGCGATCTCTTCAACCATATGGGGGTCTATGGACGGTACACCATCAGAGATTGGATGGATAAAGTAATTGTATTCTCCTCGCTTGATCACAGGAGAATTAATTAGTGAGGTTTTCAATTTTTCAAGCATGGTATTAACTCTTTTTTGGCTGTTGCGATATTTCCTGTAAGTAGTATTCCAGAGAATATTATTCTATCGTGCTTTAAGTGAACTGTTCCTGTGGCATTTTAAAAACGCGGAAATGGGGAGTTAGATAGATTTACTTTAGGGAAGAGCAAGGGCGGTTGATATAGTTTTGGGATGATATAGCACGAGGTTTCTAGATTTTGCTCCAACTCATTTTATAAGAGGATAAGGCTACAAGCTTCGGCAGCACCTAGCAAGATATGGCCGAACCTGATAGCTGCTTGGGATGGATATTATTACATTGAGATCCTTCCACAAATGTGGTAACACAGATCAACAGCTCCCCTGCCACTCAAAGACTTGGCGAGCGCCAAAGCTTTTCAATGGCGAGTCACCTGGCGGACGCCCTATAATTCCACAGACTAACCGATAAAAGCCGTCGTCATCTTTGCTTTGCCAGTCACGCATATCCACCCAGAGCGTCTGGCGAACAAAAAGAGGCAATTCTGGAGGATTGTCAACACCAGGCAAAACCAATGGAATCATACGAGCTTCTTTTTTGGCCCATGCTTCCACGAAGGCTAAGATTTCCATTTTATGCCAATTACCTACGTCCGCTGGACCAAAGCATAATACAGCGCAAGGGATAGTCTTAACGGCTTGTTCCAATGCATCTGAAATTGTATCTCCTGGAGCAAGGTCCCATTTGTCCAGCCACGGGCGTAGTCCAACAGCGAGTAATCGTTTGGCAATTTTCTCAACTTCTGCCTTATCTTTGGAATTGTGACTAAGAAATACATCATATTTCCCCATCTGCTTTTTTGCCTTGATCACCCATGCAGCCGTTAGCCGCTGGCGGCCATCTGTGGCGTTGTTGTTAATCTGTTCCGCCACAATTTCTGCCGCAGCTGTAGGTGGAGCAAGCAGGTCCACTAGTGGGGTCCTTACCTCACATATAGGACAAACGAGATCCTTTTGATGGGCTTCTAGTCTTTTTTTAACCACTCGATCCTCAAAAGGATTTCGACATTCCTTGTTCGCGCAAAAATAAGCATATCGACGTATAACCGGGTTAGGTTCCATTTTCGATTCCAAATGATTGGAGACAAACTCGATGAAACCCTGTCGCACGTCTATAGGAGTGTCGTCGTCGAAAGATAGCTGAAGTTCAGTTGCTTCTGTCGCTGGAGCGAAGAGTTGCACATAACAATGCTGCCCGCCCTCTGTCTGATAAGTTGCAGCATCTTGGTAAAACTGTCGTCTTTTAAAGCCCTCGTAGTGAGCAAGTTGCGCTATTAAGGTTGCGTAAATGCTTCGAACTGGACCAGCTATATTAAATGTTACGGCAAAGGAACCACCGCCAGGAAAGGATAAACCAGTAGTGCATTGTGAAGGGAAAACTAAATAGTCCTTCCCTTTAATCCGTTCTCGCAGTGCTAAGTCACGAGAAAGTAGATTTTCAACTACAAACCAGAGAAGATACCGCTCTGAATTAGCATCTATCCTTTCGGAAGCATCAAGAGTAAATCCGCCACTACGAGCTCGAGATTCAAGCAAATGCCCTGGGCCATCAGGTTCATCCCGAGCCGTCACAAGCAATGCACTAGTATCGTGACAATATAGTTATGAGTCACTTATATACTTTGAATTCTATATTATATCTTATGTTAAATATTAATCTTAATGATAGTGAAGTTCTATTTCTTAAAAACTTTCTTAAAAAAGGACAGAAAAATGCAAGATCTCTTACCAGAGCACGTATTCTACTACTGGCAAATCAGGGAAAAGGAGACACTGAGATCGCTAAAACATTAAGTATTGGTAGAAGCACTGCTTTAAGGATAAGGAAAAGATGTCTTGAAGAAGGTCTACAAAGTGCTTTGGTAGATAAACCAAGGTCAGGTCAACCTGAAAAATATAGTGAAAGGCACGTTGCAGAAATAATAGCTCAAGCATGTACAAAACCTCCAGAAGGAAGAAATAGATGGTCACTTTCACTGCTTTGTGAAGAATTGAGGAAAAAAGAAGGCTTTGAAACGATAAACAAAGAAAGTATCAGACTTATTTTGAAAAAAAGCAAAATTAAGCCCTGACAGAAAAAGATGTGGTGCATTCAGACAATTGATTCCGAATACAGAACGAGAATGTACGATGTTCTTGACCTGTACGAAGAGGATTTTGACCCAAAAAGACCTCTCATATGTCTTGATGAGAAACCGAAACAACTTCTCAAAGATAAGCGAAATCCCATTCCAATGAAGCCTGGAAGTCTGGAGAAGTATGATTATGAGTACATCAGGAATG
>NZ_WJBJ01000038.1:0-36998 GCF_020804205.1 Methanosarcina sp. DH1
AAGTAGCGGAGCGTATCGATTTTAGWCAAAAAATTCAGTGAAACAMTTAACGGAGTAAAATAATTCTTTGGCATTCCTGCCAAAGAAATCATTTCTCAAGGATTATTACAGTTTATTTGAGCAGTTAGCAGAGAAAAGTGAAGTTTTAAGGACGGAAAAAATGAGAAATCACTAAATTATGAAACTGAGTCTATTAACACCAATATACATAAATATTTAATAAATAATTAACACTATTTTTAACTAAGTTATGTATAATGTATATTTAAAGTGTGTGATTTTATTCTATAGTTATGTAGATGATTTGATAAAATTCCGAGTTTTTTGAAATAGGAACTTTCCAATAAGCTGTATCAGTGAGTGGACAGCTACTCTGTCTTCGGGTTTAATCAGACCATGATTTTGAGAAGTACTGAGTGTATTTGTGAGATTCAGAGAGTCGCTGTCAAAGCCGAGATAAAAACACAAAAAATTAGAAGGTTTTTATTCGCTCTTAATTCCAGAAATCATGTATCGATTAGTTGATGAGCTGATTTTTCGGTACCATGTCAACTCTTTTTTCTGATATTCCTGAATTTTTGAGAGATCATGAACATAAATATTAGAAAGACCTGCACTGGAAAAATATACCTTTGCCTTTTCCTGCGCAACTCCCCCCATATTTGGAAGAGCCTTCTCCACCGAATCAATATAATGATACTTTTCCTTTCGCAGCTTTGGTGTGAATAATTTTTCTAATGTATAAGTCATTTCTCTCCTGAGCTTTGCAGACAACGTCCCGTTATCCCAGCATCCTTCAATAACAATAACAAAACCCCCAGGTTTGATAACACGTTTCCAATCTAAGAGAGCTTTTTCAGGATGCGGCAGAGTCCAGAGTAGATGACGGTTTACAACAACATCAAAAGTATTGTCCTCAAATTGTGTCTGTTCAGCATCCCCGATTTCAAATGTCATTGAAAGCCCGCACTCCTTTGCTTTTTCTCGCCCGATACTCATCATATTTTCTGAAAGATCGATTCCCTTGACACGGTGCCCCATCTCGGAAAGAACTAATCCCATTGCACCGGCCCCGCACCCAACATCCAGAACATCAAGAGGTTTGTCAGGCAGCCTGACGGAAAAAGCTTCTTTCCACAATTCTCTTTCTCCATATGTTTTCATTCCATGGTTTACGTGACAGTCATAATTCAAGGCTCCTTCATCCCAGTACTCTCTGATCTCTTTTTTTAATGTAGCATCCTCCATCTAACTCACCTTTACATTTTGCTTAGAATCCCATACAGAATATATATAAGTTATTTGCTATTTATCTTATTAAAATTATGAAATAAAGAGTATAACTAATAATTTATTGCTAATTATACTGATTTAAATACATAATCTTTATAAATAATAATACTAATTAATAATTTATTCTTACCTGATAAATGTAATTTTATGAAAAAAAGGTAAAAATTACAAACTGTCATACCGGCTCTCATAATATCAATTATCGTTACGCAATCATTACGAAGGTAATTTATGACGAGGTTCAGGCAGTTATTCAGGATGAGATGCCGTTAATCCCAATTAATTATGTTACAAACATTTTCGCTCTGGATAACAATGTTGTTCCGATAGAAACAGTGTTTAATGCTAATTTTATTCGAGGAATAGAAAATGAATGAAATATTAGAAATGAAAGACAAATTAGAAATGAAAGATAAAATTTTAGAATACTGGGACTACAGAAGTTCTGATTATCACACAGAATATGCCAAATGTATGGATGAGGAAATAAAGATCTGGAAATCTATTTTTTCTGAAATTCTACTAACGGATAAAAAAATCCGTGCAGTGGAAATTGGAACAGGACCCGGGATTCTTGCCATGTCTCTTGCTGCCATGGGGCATGATGTAACCGGTGTTGATTTGTCAGAAAATATGCTTGAAAAAGCAGCGAAAAATGCCAAAGAAAAAGGTGTAGATGTTTTGTTAGTACAGGGAGATGCAGAAAAAATTCCTCTAAATGATGGAGAGTATGATTTCGTTTTGAGCAAATATCTTCTCTGGACTCTGCCCCAACCGGATAAATTTATGGCTGAGTGTTGCCGGCTTTTAAAAGACGGTGGCCTTATGATGATAGTTGATGGTTTGTGGTTCCAGAACCCTGATGGGACAGAAAAGAAAAACAGTCGTTATGAAAAGTTTAATGAATTGTATTCTGGTGTTAAGCCGAATCTGCCTCTTGCGAAAAACAATACACCTGAGAGGATAACTGCCCTTGCACAATCTCATGGGTTTGATGCTGTTTCATGGAGGTTTTTGGAAGATTATGATGCATTCTTGGAACGAAATGATCCTTCTGGTCATGCCTCAAGTTATATCCAGCCTCCGCATATGGTTCTTGCAAAAAAAAGAAGTCATACTTGATTAATCTTTTTTTACTCTTCGTAGTTTTGTGTGACCAAGTTGTTGACTTAAGACATTAAACACCTTCAGAAGACTTTATTACTTACCCTTTTTTATCTGATGATTTTTATCCGCACGAAACCGCGAAGATCCGAATCTCAATTTCAGGAAAGTAAACAAAAAATTTACTTTAATTTATACTTTAGCTATGCTTTCACAGATTCGCACAGAGTGTAGGTTATGAAGAAAAATATTTCAAAATCACAGGAAATTATCCGGGCTTTCGTAGTGTCAGTTGTTGTACTTGCTGTAATTTTATGTGCCGGATGCGTACAAAGCGAAAATTCGGAAGAAAAGAATCTACGTATTGTTTTACACAGTGGCCCAGACACTGGTGGAAGCCTTGATCCTGCATATAAATGGGAAGGGTGGTATACCCGGCAGACAGGAATTTATGAAACACTGTTCTACTATGATACCGAGATGAAACTCCAGCCTGAACTTGCAACAGGCTATAAACAGTTAAACGATACCGAATGGGAAATTCAGCTCCGCAAAGGTGTAACCTTACATGACGGAACAAATATGAATGCTGATGCAGTCATTTATTCCATTAACCGTGTACTTGACCCATCAAACAGCCGTTCTGTCGAATACTCATTTTTGGACAGCGTTTACAAAACCGGAGAATATACGGTTGTAATTAAGACAAAAGAGCCATATGCTCCGGCAATATCTGCATTTGCCGATCCGGTTATGTCAATTGTAAGTCCAAACGCAGAAAACCTTGATACCAAACCAGTTGGAACAGGTCCCTTTAAGTTTGTCTCATTTGAATCTGGAGCCAGTATGGATCTGGTAAAGAATCCAGATTACTGGGGTGGAGAACCAAAAATTGATACTGTTTCCGTCCTCTTCAACTCAGATGGAGCTGCAAGATCGCTTATGATTATGTCAAAGGATATCGATATTTCCAGAGATTTCCAGCGCAGTGACTATGCAACCCTTGCTGCAAATCCTGATATCCAGATTGTATCCCAGGCAGGCCTTCGTACCTTCTTCCTGTATGTGAATGGCAATAAAGCACCATTCAATGACACCAGAGTCCGCCAGGCACTTTCTTATGTGCTTAACCGCCAGGAAATTGTCGATACAGCTTTAGAAGGAATCGGAGGGGTACCAGCTACTGGTATATTCTCAGGCTCGCTTCCATGGAATGCAAATGACCAACTTGCAACCTGTGATAACGACCAGAAAAAGGCACTTGAGTTATTTTCAGAGGCAGGAATCACAAAGGGTTCAGACGGGAAAATGTATTACAAAGGTGAACCTTTTTCAATTGAACTTCTGATTTATACCAAACGTTCTGCAAATCTTCCTACCGCTGAAGTAATAGTTGCACAATTAGAAAATTTTGGAATTAAATCAACAATCAGAGTTGTCGATTCCAGTACTATCCCATCTGAATGTAGTGCTGGAAATTATGAGCTCTCTTTGACAGATTGGGTTACAGCACCAAGCGGAGATCCTGACTATTTCCTTTCGCTTCACTATCTTTCAACAGGTTCCTATACTGCATGGACTGGTTACTCCAATCCCAAAGTTGATGAGTTGATTCTTAAGGCCAGGACAACATTTGATGCGGATGAAAGGTATAAACTCTATGACCAGGTCCAGGTATTGACTCAAAATGATATGCCATTAATTCCTATTTTCTATGGTACAGATGTTTTTGCTCTCAGTTCCAATGTAACCGGATTTGAGATATATCCAAATGAGCTGACGGTTCTGACATCAAAGATCGACCTGAAGTGAACGTGTTCAATAGAGACAATTGCCCGGGTTTATTTCATTAACCCAGGCAATTGCTGCTTTACTGAGATAATATATCAAAAGAACTACAATTCATCCAGAAAAGGATTATCATTAATACAACTGAATACAATTGTTTTTGCCTGTTTCTGCAATGTGACATCGGTTACAATGATGCAGGAACTCCTCCCCGGAAACGTTGACTTCGCATCAGGCTTTATTCTTGGGCTTTGTATGGGTGCTGGAGGAATAGGAACCGCGGTTATAGGATGGGCTGCTGATGTGATTGGGTCTCTTTCTGATACAATGTTTCTGTTGATTATTCCGACGATATTGTGCCCCTTTCTTGCATTGTTTTTTTGGTATCCAGCGGGAAATTAAAAATTACAACTCACAATAATCAAAGTTTAGATGGAGCATCTCGCTGCAAGCTAGCGGGGTATTCGACTGAAATAAATATTTATCCGGATAACATTTCTAAAAATACTACCATACATACAGGTGTTCAAAAACTTTTCCATATGCGGATGAGCCTGTAAAATACCTAACACCGGAACTGACAGTACCTGAATAGACTTTGAAATCGCCGAACTGGTGGGGCATCACATAAAAAGTGAACTTTATTCAAATGAAACTTGAATTTTTGTATAATCTGCAGTACTGTAATTTATTCCCCGTATATGTCAGTACAAAATTATCTATATATAGAAAAAATGTGAATTATTAATTCATAAGTTGTAATATATTGAAATAACTTGTCATATTAACATAAATCGTGTTATTATAAAATTAAGTTTTTGAAAGTTAGTAATTGAACTCTATTATCCCAGTGTATATAGTTAGGAGAAACTGCGAAATGGCAACTGTTATGCCCCAAAGAAACAACGTCATCGCGTTTGTGCCAGCTCATAATGAAGCGAATATAATTCGCTCGACCATAGAGTCAATTCTTACTCAAACTGTCAATGTCGATGTTCTTGTAATTAGCGATAATAGCACAGATAATACTGTAAGTATAGTAAGAAGTATGGCTGCCACCAATAGTCGTGTAAGTTTGATAGAAACTGTTGGAAATAAATATAAAAAATCTGGGGCATTGAACACTGCATATCAAAATGTAGATCTCGATTCTTATGATTATGTGTTGTCAGTAGATGGCGATACGGTTCTGGCTCCCGATCTTGTTGAACAAGCATTAGTTGAATTTCAGCTTGACCCTCTGCTTGGTGCCGTGTGCTCCCGTGCCGGTGTAGTCAAACAGGAAACTAATGGATTTTTTGAAAAGCTAGTATATCACTGGCAGTATGTCGAATATGCAGAGTTCGACAGAAGCCGAGTTAGTCAAGATAGAGGCATTAAAGTTGCTCATGGAATGTGCACGGCATATAAAGTAGAAGCAATAAAAGCAGTCATGGATAGGCGTATAGCTACTGGAAAACTCGATTGTGCTGTGTACGATGTGCATAACATTACCGAGGATTATGAGCTGACGGTGACCTTAAAAGAACTTGGTTATCATATTGCTGCCGGTTTTGGCATGTATGCCTGGACAGATGTCCCACTAAAACTAAAAGAGTTATGGAAACAACGGGTTCGCTGGCTTCGTGGCGGGCTTGATACATTATGGGAACATGGGTGGAATAAAAGCACCAGAAAAGACATCCTGAACGCTGGATTCTTCTGGATTATGCTTTCTTTCCAGATTATTCTGCTATATTATGCTCTGTATGACATAGTTAGGGGTGTTTATCTGCCCAATAGAGTGTTCATTCTGGTAATGAGTATAATGTACATAGACTGTGTTTACACACTTCGATATGTGCAAAATCCAAGTAAATGGGACTATCTTGTAAGAATGACATTTATTCCACAGCTATTTTATGCGTGGTTTACTATCGCCCAGCTAGTCTATGCATACTACTTGTTCCTCTTTAGACCGAATCAGGATTGGTAATATATGTTATGGATAAAGTACTTGCAAATGTTCATTTCCGTACTGATTTTGGCTGGCGTTTTTATAAAATTGTCAAGTGATGCGTATAAAACAAGAAGTTTACAGAAAAACAGGAATGGAATATTAAAATCAAACTGGAAAATACCTGACGAAATGATTCAAAAAGCAGATTTTAAATTTGACAAATCTGAAGTGCTGTTCATCGACAAATAGAGAATCAACAAAACTATATAGTTTATAATAGGTTTACTGATTCTTGTTTTTTGCTTCAGCAAAGTTTGATAACGTGGCTTCTACGACTTGCGAAGCTTAGTTTTTCATTTTGTAATTGCGAGGAATGTACTGTCAGGTTAAAGGGTTTCATGCATATTAGAGGCTCAACTGCATATGGAAAAATTTCTTAACACCCATAAACTTGACAGTACCTACATTCATAAAATATATTGGAGGGTAAAATAAAGATGGGTAAGCATTCAATACACATATTTCTTTTAATGACTGTTCTGATTTTAGCGATTTCATCATCGGTCAGCGCATACCCTTCGGTTGGAGTGCTCAACTGGAAGGGGCAAAATTGGTATTTGACTGATGGTAAAGCAAATCCTGGGCATAATTACTGGAATAATTCAGGTGCATGGGTAGATAATCAGAATAGACTGCACATGACAATCGTAAATAATAGTTATAGTTGGAAATGTACAATGTTAAGCAGCCAAAAGGAATATCTTTATGGTACGTTCACATGGACTGTAGACTCACCTGTTTACACTTTTGATAAAAATAGTGTCGTAGGGCTTTGTACCTATTTAGATGATTCCCATGAATTAAATATTGTAAATTCAAGATGGAGCGCGTCTAATGGCAGCAAACTCTGGTATTATATGGAACCTTCTAAAATTAGAGGAAATACTAAGGAGTATTTTGTTCCATCTAGCATCAACGGCACAAACGCAACATATAGGATTGAATGGGAACCAAATTATACCAGATTCACATCCACGGCAGCAGACGGAACGGTTATAGCAGACTACAACAACACAAATGTTTCTTCAATACCTCATGAACCCGAATATGTTATAATGAATCTATGGTTAACAAGTCCGCCGTCCAATGGAAAAAATATTGAACTTATAGTTAGTAATTTCACAGTTACTAACAATTGAAAAAATAGCGTGATTGATTGAATACACAAAAAAGACGAAATTTACATAAACGCTGGCGGAAAGGACGTCTGAATTGACGGCCGCCGGCAGATTCCTCATAAATTTATACTGAGGAAAATAATATATTCTAAAGTAAAGAAGTGAAAAGGAATTTGCAAGACCGGGTACAGAATGTTTCTGTAGCCTGTCTCTATTTCTCGATTATCCTTCGAGTACGATTTCAATATTGATATCTTTAGGAACCTGGATTCTCATAAGCTGGCGAAGTGCCCTTTCATCGGCTGCGATATCGATGAGACGCTTGTGTACACGCATCTCCCAGTGGTCCCAGGTTGCAGTTCCGTCTCCGCTCGGGCTTTTTCTTGTGGGAACTACAAGTTTCTTTGTGGGAAGCGGAACAGGCCCTGAAATGTTAACTCCTGTTCTTTCCGCAATAGATTTTACCTGATTGCAGACTCCGTCCAGATCTTTGGGGCTGATGCCTGACAATCTTATTCTAGCTTTCTGCATACCTTTTTTCTCCTTAAAAAATGAAAAAGGAGAGTGTTATTTCTGCTTAACACTCATGCACATGCCTGCGGCAATTGTCATACCCATATCACGGATAGCGAACCTGCCGAGCTGTGGAATTTCTTTTACTGGCTCAATTACCATCGGCTTTGTTGGTTTGATGGTAACGATTGCTGCATCTCCGGCCTTAAGGAAGGTCGGGTTTTCTTCCTTTACCTGCCCGGTCTTCGGGTCCAGCTTCTTGTTAAGCTCGATCAGCTGGCATGCGATCTGGGAGGTGTGGGCGTGGAAAACAGGGGTATATCCGGCAGTGATTGCGGATGGGTGCTGCAGAACGACAATCTGTCCTACAAACTCGTCAGCTACTTTTGGTGGGTTGTCAACATGGCCACAAACGTCTCCTCTGCGGACATCGGCCTTGCCAATACCACGAACGTTCCAGCCGATGTTGTCTCCTGGAAGGGCCTGTGGAATTTCTTCATGGTGCATCTCAATGGATTTTACTTCACCAGTTGCTCCGCCTGGCATGAAAACGACCTTGTCGCCCTTCTTCATGGTACCGGTTTCGACTCTGCCTACAGGCACAGTTCCAATACCGGAGATTGTGTATGCATCTTCCACAGGGATCCTGAGAGGGAGAGTGGATGGTTTTTCAGGCTGTTTGAGGTTGTCGAGGGCTTCCATCATGGTTACGCCCTTGTACCAGGGAGTCTTGTCACTGTGTTTTACGACATTATCCCCGTTGAATGCAGAGATAGGAATGAAGGGAATTTCAGCTGGCTTGAACCCGATCATCTTAAGGATACCGGATACCTGTTCCACGACTTCCTTGTATCTTTTCTCGCTGTAGTCTGAAGCATCCATCTTGTTGATTGCAACAATAAGCTGGTTGATACCGAGAGTTCTGGAAAGGAAGATGTGTTCCTTAGTCTGGGCCATTACACCATCAGGGGCTGCAACGACAAGGACAGCGGCGTCAGCCTGGGAAGCGCCTGTGATCATGTTCTTTACGAAGTCACGGTGGCCTGGACAGTCTACCACTGTGAAGTAGAACTTATCTGTGTCGAATCTCTTGTGAGCGATGTCGATTGTTATACCTCTTTCACGCTCTTCCTTAAGAGAGTCCATAACCCATGCGAAGGCGAAGGATTCCTTACCCTTCTGCTTTGCTTCTTCCTTATACTTCTCGATAATGTGTGCAGGTACAGCTCCTGCGTCATACATTAAGCGTCCGACGAATGTTGATTTTCCATGGTCAATGTGACCAATCACTGCTAAGTTCATGTGCGGTTTGTCTGCTGCCATATTATAATTCTCCTGTAATTCTGGATGAGTTTCATTCGTATATCAAATATTTACTATATTAAGATTAGGGCGGATCTCAATACTGATTCATCTTTTCTATATTCTTTTGTCCGATCAATATTGTTAGTTTTCTCTTTCCGGATACTCTCTTGAACCGCCACTTGGTAAATTTCCAGTAGTCTGGACTGCTTTCCCCAATATAGGCATACCTTATTTTAAAGTTTTCCGATTGGCCGTATTCCCAAACCAATAGGGATACTCTTCCCTTCCAGATCAGTCCGGGTACTCTTGTCTATCCTTTTCGAGGACAGATATATCCATAAAATATTAAGGAAAAGCGGAAAAGATTCCGCTTACATTGAAAGGAAGTCAGAAGCTTTGGGCAATTCTTTCTTCAGGCCCTTCCTTTCTCTGATCTGACCTACAATTTCATTCTGAATACTGGTAGGCACAGTGTCAAAGCCTCCGAATTCGGTGCTCCACATGGCACGTCCTTCAGTTGCAGACCTGATCTCACCTGCAAATCCGAACATCTCAGCTACAGGCACTCTGGCCTCAATAATTGCCAGGTCTCCTTCCGTACTCATGTTAAGAATAATTCCACGGCGGCCCTGCAGTTCCTTTGTTGCACCACCCATTAAAAGCTGGGGCACCTGAACAAAAACCTTCTGATAAGGTTCGAGCAGGGTGTCGTCTGCCGTAAGCATGCCTGCCTGAATAGCCTGCCTTGAAGCTGGAATGACCTGAGCCGGACCTCTGTGAATTGCGTCTTCGTGAAGCTTTGCATCTACAAGCACGCATTTCACGTTTGCTACAGGTTCCCTTGTAAGCGGGCCTGCACGCATGACTTCCTCAAACCCATCAAGTATGAGTTCCATTGTCTCGTTCAGGTACTGGATACCTTTGGTCATATCAATAAAGATATTGGAATTGAAAATCCCGACAATGCCTTTTGCTTCTTCTTTCTCCATTCCGAGATCGATGAGCTTCTGCCTGCGTTCAAGTTCAGGCAAATTCATATGGATATCACCGGACTTGATAGCATTGACAATCTCAAGGTCAAGGGGTTCCACATAGATATAGAACCTGTTGTGCCTGTTGGGTGACTTTCCTTCCATAGGTTCGATCTTTTTCTTAATGGTTTCCCTGTAAACGACAATTGGCTTGCTTGTGGTGATTTCCACATTCTTGTCTCTTTCGATCCTGTGGGCAATAACCTCAAGGTGAAGTTCTCCCATACCTGCCATCAGGTGTTCCCCGGTTTCCTCATCAAGAGTAATCTGAAGGGTTGGGTCTTCCTTTGCAACCTGTCTGAGCACTTCAATCAATTTAGGCAGGTCTTTGGTATGCTTTGCTTCCACAGCCACAGTCACTACAGGTTCACTCACGTGCCTGATGCTTTCGAAAGGCGCCATTCCATCAAGGGTTGTTACTGTGGACCCTACGATTGCTTCTTTTAAGCCGGTAACTGCAGCAATGTTTCCTGCAGGAATCTTGTCCACCTCAAGCCTTTCCGGACCCATGAAGATACTGACCTGCTGGACTCTGCTTTTCTTTGCAGTCCCTGAGGTAAAGACCTCCATACCGCGGCTAAAAGAACCGCTAAACAGCCTTCCTGTTGCAACTTCACCTGCGTGGGGGTCAACTGAAATGTCAGTTACCATGAACGCAAGGTCTCCGTCTGCATTTGCATGGGTCATTGAAGTTCCGATATCGGAGTTCTCGTCTCCATGCCAGATTACCTTTACCCTGTCCTTCTGTGCTTCAAGAGGGTTTGGCAGGAAGTGAATAACCATATCAAGAACAGCTTCGTGTAGAGGACACTTTTCTGCCAGGGACTTCATGTCTCCAGCCTTACAGAACTCATACACGTCATTAAAAGAGACCCCGGTTTTCTTCATCATGGGCACACTGATTGCCCAGTTATAAAGGGCTGACCCAAAAGCAACAGTACCGGCTGCAGCATCAACTCTCCAGCCTGCCTTGTACTTTTCAGGGTTCATGTTCTTGATGAGCTTGTTCACGTGGTCAATGACTTTTCCAAGGCGGACCTGCATTTCCTGGGAATCGACCTGGAGCTCATTGATCAGCCTGTCAACCTTGTTAACGAAAAGTACAGGCCTGACATGTTCCCTGAGTGCCTGCCTTAGAACGGTCTCGGTCTGGGGCATTGTACCTTCAACTGCGTCCACGACAACAACAGCCCCATCCACAGCTCTCATGGCACGAGTGACGTCCCCACCAAAGTCGACGTGTCCGGGAGTATCGATCAGGTTAATCAGGTAGTCTTCGTTATCAAAAGTGTGAACCATGGAAACGTTGGAGGCATCGATTGTAATACCTCTTTGTTGTTCCTCTTCGTCGGAGTCCATGAATAACTGTCTGCCTGCAAGTTCCTTGGAAATCATGCCGGCACCGGCTAACAGGTTGTCCGATAATGTAGTTTTTCCGTGGTCAATGTGCGCAACGATCCCGATATTTCTTATCTTTACCGGTTCATTCATGAGCGACGTTACGCGCTCGACCATTTTCTTCCTTCGTCCCATGCTAATACCTTGTAAACAAATTTAATCTAGATTTATAATTTCTTATATCGAGGCAACCCGCATAAGCGATTAACGTGCTGCCTTTGCTACTCTTTCCTTTGCATCCTTCCTGTTGATAGCGAAGGACTTCGTGTCACGATTTGCAGCGCCTATTAATTCAGTTGCCAGACATTCCGCAACCGAGCGTTTGGATTTGAAGGCTGCGTTGTTGGTTCCCATACTGATGTAGCGCAGAGCTGTGTCCACACGCCTCTGGGGTGCAGTGTCTACTGCTTTTGGCACGGAGATTCCGCCGTACTTAAGCCTCACTACTTCTTCCCTGGGACCTGCGTTGGCAATGGCATCCACAAGCACCTGGATAGGGTTCTGCTTGGTTTTCTTGTTCACGATGTCGAAAGCTTCTTCAACGGCGCTGAGAGTCTTCTGCTTCTTTCCTGTGTTTACCTCGGTCCTCATCAGGTTATTTGCCAGACGTTCTACAATAGAAATTTCTGATTTGTTAAACTGCTGCCTGGCATGCTTTCCACTGCTGTGAGGAACAATAACAGGAGTAAGACTGACATAGCGCTTAATTCCTAGGTCTCGGACTTCAACTTCAGTCGGGTCCCATTTGCCGAATATCTTCAAGAAAATCATCTCCTGGGTTTTTCCAATCTGCCGATGACCATCTGGTTCAGGGACACGTTATTTACGGCAATAACTTTGAAGCGTACGCCCGGAATATCACCCATAGCACCACCCATGCGGCCTCCAATCCTTTCCACAGTCACTTCATCGTGTTCATCAATGAAATTCACTGCGCCGTCTCCAGGACAGAAAGCAGTTACCTGACGCCCGTTTTTAATGAGCTGGATTCTTACGCACTTGCGGATAGCTGAGTTTGGCTGCTTTGCTTCAACTCCTACCTTTTCTAACACAATACCCCGACCCTGCGGCGCACCACCAAGCGGATCGGCTTTCACATTCAGCCCAAGAACTCGCCTGCCGTAGTATGTATCTTTCCAGCGGGCATTTTTCCTGGTTTGTTTGAGAATATTAGCTGCATATTTTCCTTTAGCCATTGTTAATTTCTCCAAATTCGAAATTGATCTCAGTTTTCTAGAGGCATACTGGATGCCAGATTGTCCTTCAACGCCGGATTAATGGATCAATGTAAATTAAGTTAGATTACTGCAGGATCACATCTTCTATATTATGATGGCGACGGGCAAGCATCTTTACTTTTTCTATATTTTTCCCATTGCGGCCTATGGCAAGCCCCTTCTCTTTATTGGGTACCTCTACATAAGCTAATCGCTTGCCATTTTTGTTTATAATGTTTACCGAACTCACGGAAACAGGTCCGAAGGCGTTCTTCAGGAAGGTGACAGGTTCATCTGAATATTCCACAAGTTCTATTGGTTTGTCCAGAGCCTTTTTAACACGGTTTATATTCTCCCCATTTCTGCCTATAGCAAGTCCCATATCACCCTGTTTTACGACATATACGAGCCTTTCCTCTTCAGGAATGCAGTCGAGGATTTTAGCTCGTGTCATATTTTCAAATAACGCAATGTACTGGATGCTTTCTGCAGTAAGTCTTATTTCACCCAAGACGTTGCCAACTCCTTCTGTTAAACTGTAGCAGCCAGGATATCGGATTCTCCTACTTCGAGGATTGCCATGGCTGCAATCGTAAAGGGCTTACCGCATACGGGCCCGAGTTCTACACTTGTGCCTTCGTATTCCAGGACAGGGACATTTGTTGCCTGAACTTTCTTTTTAATTTCTTCGGGGCAGTTTGATGCCAGGACCACCATTTTTGCAGAACCATCTACAGCTGCATCCACGGTCCGGTTGGCTCCAACTATTACTTTTCCTGTTTTCACAGCCTTGATAAGAGATTTGTCAACATTGATCTTCATTTTCATCAACTCTGTCTCAAATGAGCTCGTCTACTCTATCTCTTTCCTAATAAAGATTTTCCAAGCTCGGTGAATATATGGTACTCTAAATACCTGATGCCTTATATTTATTTTCTGGTTATGATCCTCACAGACTCGAGTTTCTGCATCAGGATTTTCCGAGTTTTGTAAAGGTAATGAATACCTGATCTGAAGTGGTCTTCTATCAGGCTACGAATTTAAATAATTAGAGGTTGAGTTTCAGATTTTTTGCCCTGAAACATTCACTCTTCTGCTGCTTCTGCCGCTTCTGCTGCTTCTGCCGCTTCTACTGCTTCTTCGATTTCATCTCTTCTTCTGGTTATAAGATGCACGTCTCCGGTACCCATACGGATAGGCTGGCCTACGATAATATTTTCCGTGACCCCCTGGAGCTGATCCACATCACCGCGCATCCCTGCATCCAGCAGGTGATTTACCGTAACTTCAAAAGCTGCACGTGCAAAGACACTTGCCTTTTCACCTGAAATTCCATGCCTTCCTATCTGTTTTACTTCCCCGTCACAGGTCATAAGATCAGACACGAGCATAATATGTCGGATGTCCACAGTAAGACCCTGTTCACGCAGGGTATCTGTCGCTTCCTTAATAATCGCATTCCTAGCAGCTTCTATCCCAAGCACTTCATAAATTTCATTAATATTATTTGTACTTGTTCTTGTCTTGTCCACACCTTCGAACTGAAGCACTTCACGCAGGGCCGAACCTTCAGTATAGAGTGTATATTCTTCCCCTTCCTTACGGACTACCACACGCTTGATCCCTTCTATTCCTTTCAGGGTGACATTGTGGATACTTTTTGCAAGCTGGAGAAGCTCCCTGTAAGAAGGCTCTCCCGGGGCAATGACAATCTGGTTGTCTATATCCGGGGAAATGGTAACCATTACATTCAATTCTTCATTGAACCTTTCTTTTACCTGGTCTATAGTAATATTCCTGCCTTCCATCGCCTTCTCATGCAGGTCAATTATCAATTTCATCTGGGAAAGGTCAGTGGTCACATCAGCAATATGGTCGATTTTCGTTGCTTCAATTTCCCAGGCAAGGGCTCTTGTTTTTTCCCTGTCGTAAGCATAATCTTCAGGATTATCTTTAGAAAGGGCAATTGTCATCATAGGAGTACTCGGAATTTTTCGAGCATCCACAATTTCTATAAGACGGGGCAGACCGAGAGTAACGTTAATCTCAGCCACACCAGCGTAGTGGAAGGTACGCATTGTCATCTGGGTACCCGGTTCCCCTATAGACTGGGCTGCAACCACCCCGGCAGCATCACATGGCTCAATGCATGAGGTCTGATACTCTTCCATTACCTGTTCTATAATCTCTTCCATTTCCTTCTTACTTACTCCCGCTTTGATGACATCTTCCCTGAGAGTATTAAGGATATTCGAAGGGAGAGGCAGATCCTTTATCATACTATCGATTGTACTTTCACTAATACTCATCAGGCCACCTCCCGGCTTGCTACAGAACGGACAATCCTGTGAATTGTATCGGGTTTGCTGAAATCGCTTTTTGTAGGGTTAATCCCATCTTCCCCATATTTAAACTGCACGAGCACACCTCTGGTATCCCTGACTGTAAGGTCATACTGGACTTCCAGGTCCTGGAGCGCATTGACAAGCCTTCTCTGCAGGTACCCTGATTGCGATGTCCTGACTGCAGTGTCCACAAGACCTTCCCTACCACCAATTGCATGGAAGAAATATTCAGTCGGGTTAAGCCCGCTTTTGTAACTTGCCTTTACGAACCCGTGAGCGTCAGAACCCAGGTCCCCCTTCTGGAAATGGGGCAGTGTCCTACCTTCATATCCTCTGCGGATACGTTCACCACGCACGGCCTGCTGGCCAACACAGGCTGCCATCTGAGTAAGGTTCAGAATGGAACCTCTGGCCCCTGAACGGGCCATGATAACTGCCGGGTTTTCAAGTCCCATATGGCTGTCTGCTATGTTACCTGTCTCGTCTCTGGCCTTTCCAAGCTTCTGCATGATGCTCATTTCAATTGTCTCATCAAGGGTTCTTCCAGGAAGAGGTTCAAGTTCCTTATTCTGGTAAGACTTGATGAGGTTCTGCACAGCATCTTCAGCTTTGCCGAGGACTTCATTGATCTGGATCCTGGCTTCTTTCGGAATATCTTCATCAGCGATTCCGAAACTCAGACCTGTCCTCATGATAGCCCTAACTGCAAGCATGGTCATATTATCTATGAAATGGGCTCCGGCTTCAGGGCCTATTTCCTTGATAATACGGTCCTGAACTTTTCCTTTGAAGGCTCCGATGGCTGCCTCGTCTATCGTTCCTTTAATGAGTTCTCCATCACGGATTACCACATAGGCATCGTTCGGGCACTCCTCTTTCTTGCAGACATCACAGTGTGAGCAGACCTGGGCTGCAAACTGTGTATTCAGGTTTTTAGGCAGGATCTGGCTGAAGATCTGTTTTCCTGTCCAGTAGGGCTTTCCTTCTGAATCGTGCCCTGCAGGAGAAGGCAGATCTCGGATATTGCTCTTCCGGAGCATATCATAAGCATCATTTTCATAGATCTGATTTTCAAAACGTGTCAGCAGGAAAAGCCCTGAAATATGGTCATGGATACCGCCTATAATAGGACCGCCGAAACGTGGGGAAAGAATGTTCTCCTGAACCTGCATCAGAATCTTTGCCTCAGCCCTGGATTCTTCGGTCTGAAGGGCGTGCATGTTCATCTCGTCCCCATCAAAGTCAGCGTTATATGGAGGGCATACAGCAGGATTCAGCCTGAAGGTCTTATTCGGAAGTACTTTCACAGAATGAGCCATAATACTCATCTTGTGGAGAGATGGCTGCCTGTTGAAGAGTACAATATCCCCATCCTTTAACTGGCGCTCAACTACCCATCCGAATTCCAATTTTTCGGCAAGGTCGTCTTTGTTTACATTTGTAACTTTTATACGCCTGCCATCGGGACGCAGTACATAATTTGCTCCGGGGTGTATATCCTCCCCATTTCGCACGTAAATCTTGAGCTGTTCTATATTCCTTGGTGTTACCACCGAGGGCATTGTCAGGATCCTTGCAATGGGCATCGGAACCCCTACCTCATTAATGCTCAGGTTTGGGTCCGGAGAAATTACCGTACGGGCTGAGAAGTTAACACGTTTACCTGACAGACTTCCTCTAAAACGACCTTCCTTACCCTTTAAACGCTGAGAAAGGGTCTTTAATGGCCTGCCTGACCTGTGCCTTGCAGGAGGTATCCCTGAGACAGAATTGTCAAAGAAGGTTGTAACGTGATACTGAAGGAGTTCCCAGAGGTCCTCAATAATAAGCTGAGGAGCGCCAGCTTCCCTGTTTTCCTGGAAGCGCTGGTTAATTCTGATAATATCTACGAGTTTGTGGGTCAGGTCGTCTTCACTGCGCTGCCCGGATTCAAGGGTAATCGAAGGACGGACCGTAACAGGAGGTACGGGCAAAACCGTAAGAATCATCCATTCAGGCCTTGCGTTCTTCGGGTCCATTCCTATAACCCGAATATCGTCGTCAGGGACATTCTCAAAACGGTCCCTTATCTCTGTAGGGGTCAGCTTCTCCCCGTTTTCGAGATACTCGCTGGGTTTTTCAAATTTAATTTCCAGCTGTTCCTCGTTACAGTAGGGGCAGGTCTTTACTTTGCTGGCCTCCTTATAAGCCTCGTTAATCAGGTCATCAGGCATATGTCCGATTTCCTCAATGCCTATAAGCTGGTCCAGAAAATGCTGTTTCTGTGCAGAGTCAAGCAGAAGCCTGCTACATTTTCTGCAGGTTGCCCTGAGAAGTTTTCGGATTACTTTATTGAAGCCAACGTGAACCACCGGGGCTACAAGTTCAATGTGCCCGAAGTGTCCAGGACATTCGCCTGCTCGCCCTGAACAGGTCTTGCAGCGAAGCCCGGGGTCAATAACTCCAAGCCTCGTGTCCATAAGCCCCATGTCAATTGGAAATCCGTCATCGTCGTAAGTGTCGGCTGTGATGATAGGAGTTGAACTCATTTTACGGATCTCTTTTGGAGACAGTAAGCCGAATTTAATAGAAGCAATTCTTTTCGGAATTGGAGGTACATTTGCCATATCCGCCTCACCTCATACCGCATCTTCAAGTTTAAGCCTGGGCGCAACTCCCAGGGATTTGATTTCGTCCAGCAGCAGCTTGAATGCATAGCTCATTTCCACAGGGTATATATCCGTGTCAGCCCCGCAGGTTGAGCAGAAAGAGACATTTCGCTGCTTATCATACGTTGCAATCATTCCACAGTGAGAGCAGACAAGTTCCACAACCTTGTCCGACTCGTCAAGCAGCCTTTCTTTTAATGACATGGCAGCTCCGTGCCCTACCAGCACATCACGCTCCATTTCTCCGAATCTGAGACCACCTTCTCTGGCTCGGCCTTCGGTTGGCTGGCGGGTAAGCACCTGTACAGGTCCACGGGACCTTGCGTGCATTTTCGAAGTAACCATATGGTGCAGTTTCTGGTAGAGAATAACCCCAACAAAGACATCTGCAGGGATCATCTTGCCGGTTGCTCCATCGTAGAAAATTTCTTTTCCGGTATGGGCAAACCCGTGCTTTTTCAGGGCTTCTCTGAGGTCTTCTTCGTTCTCCCCTGAGAAAGCTGTTGCATTAACCCGTCTGCCTTCCATAGAACCTACTTTTCCCCCAATCATTTCCAGGACGTGACCTACAGTCATACGGGAAGGAATTGCATGTGGGTTGATCATCAGGTCCGGAGTCAGGCCGGATTCCGTAAACGGCATATCTGCAATCGGGACTTTCAGGCCGATAACTCCTTTTTGCCCGTGCCTTGAAGCGAATTTGTCCCCAATGTCAGGAATCCTTTCATCTCTTACTTTTACTTTGGCGAGCCTGGTTCCGTTAATGGATTCAGTCAGGATGACCGTGTCAACAATTCCGGTTTCATTTGACCGCATTGTGATCGAGCTTTCTCTCCTCTGCTCGACTGAAATCCCGAAGTCTGATGGTTCTTCAAGGAACCTTGGTGGACTGGTCTTTCCGATAAGCACGTCGTTGGGGCCTACAGGGGTTTCGGGATTTACAAGCCCGTCTGTATCCAGGTTCGCATAGGCTTCTGCACTGCGCGCTCCACGGTATTCGGAGTCAGGGATCTCGAACTTATCTTCCTGTCCACCCGGGTACCTGCGTTCTTCTCCTTCAAAAGTCCTGAGGAAGTGACTTCTTCCGAGACCTCTTTCAATTGAGCCTTTATTGAAAATCAGAGCGTCTTCAATGTTATATCCTTCATAAGACAGAATCGCGACCACGAAGTTCTGGCCCGCAGGCCTGTCATCAAAACCTATTGCTTCCGAGGTCCTGGTTCTGGTCATTGCCCTCTGAGGGTAGTGAAGGACATGGGCACGGGTATCAGGTCTGAGCTTCTGGTTTGCAGTTGCAACCCCGATACACTGTTTGATCATGGCTGCACCCATGGTGTTACGCGGAGATGCATTATGTTCAGGATAAGGCACCATTCCCGTAGAGATTCCAAGAATAAGTTCAGGGTCAATCTCCATGTGAGTGTGCTTCGAAGTAATGTCAGCTTCGTAGAGCGCGATGTAGGCATTTTCCTCTTCTTCGGCATCGAGATACTCTATACAGCCTTCTTTTACCAGGTCGTCAAAAATGATTTCTTTATTCTTAAGTTTCTCTACGTGCTCTGGAGTTACCTTTAGAGCTCCGTTCTCCACAACTAAAAGGGGCCTTCTTGCTCTGCCCATGTCGGAGTTTATAATAACTTCTCTTGTATTGCTGTTAAGAGCGACATTGACCTGCCTGGATATGAACCCCTGCCGCCTCATCTTTCTAAGCTCGTCCACAAGTTCCGCAGGGTTATCGTGGGTCCCGACAAGCTCCCCGTTTATGAATACTTTTGCTTTAGTCATCTGGCATCGACCCCTCAATCACCGAACATTGATCCGGCATCGTCCATATCTGAATAATCGTAAAACTCATCATCTTTGAATTTGCTTTCGCTTTCCGAAGGCTCTTCATATTCTTCAACAACCTCTTCTCCGAACTCATCAAGTATGGTTTCTTTTATTTTGACCGGGATTTCCGGTACCTTTACAACCACGCGCTCGACATTCAGGTCATGAAGGATTTTCTTTATCCCATCGATATTTTCGATACCTGTTGAAAGTTCAACCATCTCGGCAAAGTTTTTCACCAGGCCACAGTTCGGGCCTTCAGGAGTTTCCGAAGGGCAGAGCCTTCCCCACTGGGTTGCATGCAGGTCTCGGGCCTCAAAGTGAGGCTGGGCTCGTGAAAGGGGCGAAATTACCCGGCGCAGATGGGAAAGCGTGGAGATATAGTCGTTTCTATCAAGGAGCTGAGATACACCTGTTCGTCCTCCAACCCAGTTTCCGGTTGCCAGAGGGTGCTGCAGGCGGTCAGTCAACACATCGGCCCTGACTATTGTTGCGACGTTCAACTCCCTGTTTCTCATATTTGCGCGCTCGAGCTGGTATTTTATATCTCTTGCAAGCCTGTTGAAGGATACCCTGAAGAGGTCTTCCATCAGGTCTCCTGCGAGTTTTAGCCTTTTATTTGCATAGTGGTCTTTATCATCTTCCGAACGCTTGCCAAGGGCCAGCTCAAAACAGGACTCAGCCATTCTTGCAAGGAAGTGAGCCTTAGAGATCCTGTCTCTCATGTCGTTTCCAAGATGAGGGAACAGATACCTGTCAATAACGTAGTTTGCTCTTTTTATCTGGTATTCCTTGGCCTGACCTGCAGCGACCCGGGCCCCGATTTTCTCGATTGCTTCTTCCTGGGTCTCGACTTCGGCTTCTTCAAGGTTTTCCAGCATGAACTTAATAATTTCGGGATCGCTTGAAACTGCATTTACAATATCTTCGTCAGTTACAATTCCAAGAGCTCTCATCAGGGTAATGAAGAAAACTCTGCCTGAAATAGAAGGGAAAGAAACCTCAAGCAGGGACTTTCGTCCTCTTTCTACGATTACGAGAGCCCTGTATCCGCGTTTTTGTGAGAAGACCTTTGCGACCTCTATCATATCGCCGTATCTCTCGCCATACTCTACTAGAATTTTGTTCGGGGCGAGGTCTTCAAGGGTCATAACCACCCTTTCGGTACCGCCGATAATGAAATATCCCCCAGGGTCAAGAGGATCTTCTCCATACCGTACTTTTTCGGTTTCGCTAAGCCCTGGAAGGTTACATATCTTGGATTTGACCATGATAGGAAGCTGCCCTATTTTTGCTTCCATTACTTCAGACTCAACTCCTTCTTTTACCACGCTCATTTCGAGGTAGAGAGGACCTGAGTATGAAAGGTTCCTGAGCCTTGCCTCGTTGGGATAGAGTTTTTCGATTGCCCCGTCGGCTTCCTTTACCACAGGATGTTCTACCCGGATTTTTCCAAGTTTGAGGTAGGTATCCTCGATATCGGTTTCTATTGTTCTCTGTTCATCTATGATTTTTTGCAGCCCGTAATCTATAAACTTGTTAAATGAGTCTATATGGTGCTGCACTATCTTGTCCCGTGTAAAATAAGCCTGCGACAGTATACTTGTTTCTAACGCGATGATAGCACCCTCTTTGCTTTATTAAAATGAAAATCAAGAGATTCTGATCCTTGGATCGATGTGCAACTGTTGAGTTTTGCCATACGATGGTGCATGGAATTCAAAAAGGCATTCCGTAAAGAAAATTTGATCATACAAGCGGTTTACTCCCCTCCGCTTATTCGATCACAAGTCTGTAGTAATCTGCCTCCCCTGCAGTTTGACTTTTTCTTGTGATTTTCACTACGTCTCCAACAACAGCTCCTATTTCCTTACAAACAGGGTCGTGCACTTTGATTTTCGGAAGTTGCTCCTTTTCAATGGAATACTTGCTTAAAACAGACTTTAACTCGCCTTCAGGCATGATTTCATGTTTAGGGACCGACTCATGGTCGAGCAGGCTGAATTTTGTCAAATCCTTTCCTCCAAAAATAAAGTATTCAAAAAATTTGTCAGATCATTTCTCCCGTGGATGGCCTTTCCGCCGGGTATAATTAAGAACATGGCGGGCCCGTAGGGATTTGAACCCTAGGCCGACTGGTTAAAAGCCAGTCGCTCTGCCTGACTGAGCTACGGGCCCAGTTGCTTTTTTCTTCACTTTACTTTTTTGCACCTGGATATTTTTTCATGCTACCCTGCTGCCCCGCTGCCTCAGGGAGCACCTATCACACCAGTGCAACCCTCTAATTCCAGCTATTCTATAAATAGTTTATGGTGAGAGTGCTTTTTCTTTTATAATTTTTGTACATGTAAGATAAAATTGTTTCTTTCGTGACGAATTTCAACCAGATTTTTCCCAATTTTGCCGGAAAAATATATGTACGAGAATTTTCAACTTTTTAAAAGTAAGGCCAAGAATTCAATTTATTTCTCTTATTTACGGGTAACTTGAGACTTTTGCCCCGATTCTTAATAATGTCTCGGTTTTCCCGATAGTCACCCTCTCCAAAAATAAAGTACTATTAATCAAAGTCAAATCCAAATTTCTAAATTTAAACATTTTTAAAAAATGGAACTCGGATGTAACTGGGATTTCTTAACCTCAATGTTCCTATCTTTTTATAGTTATTATAGTTATGAGTAAGAGCAATAAGACGAAGGAGCAAATCAGATTTGATGATGGGTTCTGGGTAAACTACCGCTAAACTAAAGATTTAGTGGCTGAGCACCATATAATCATGTTAAGGGGAGCACCGGATAATCACGCTCTAGTTATATTAAAGAGCATTGGATACTCACGCTTTAGTTATATTAAGGAGCATTGGATAACCACGCTTTAGTTATATTAAGGAGCATCGGATAATCACGCTTTAGTTATATACTCATACCTGACATCCGCCCTCGTAATCCCTGGCACCTGTCCCCACATGCCAATATATTCTCCCTGGATTACAAGTGCCCCTTTTATTCCTGCAATTCCTTTTACGGCTTTGAAAGAAGCCTCCACAGATTCTTTTCCTATGTCTACCTCATTTCCAAGAGCCGTTGCAGCCGCATCTGCCAGGGAAACATCATCTGAAAATACTGCAGCCGCATCTGCCATCCCGAAGCTGATTGAAGGGCCAACTGTCCCTGCTGAAGTGCATACGCCTGTAATCGAGTCTCTGGGTTCGAACACTAGCCCCAGGTTTTTAATAGGTGACTGTCCTGCATAGATCCCAACTACAACAGGCCTGTCATTGATGAGTGCAATATCTCCGCCGTTATCGACAATAGCGTATTTTGCTCCTGCTTCAACCATTGCTTCCACAGCAAGAGCCGAAATCGTACCTGCAACCGCACTCATTGGCCCTATACCCATAGTGTTTCCTGCTTTTACCATCCTTCTTACAACCTCAGGGACATTTTCAGGGCATTCGTAGGGTTCGAGAGTAAGCTGAAAATAAGGATCGGAAAGAATGTAAGTCTCAAGGGCTGCCCTGTGGATGCGGATCGCTTCTTTTGCAGCTTCAATATGGGCCTGGTTATCGGCTGCAATAGTAACTATGGTTTCCTTGAGCTGAAAATGCTCTTTAATTGGGGTATTAACAGTTTTTTTATCAGAGTATTTAGCAGGTTTTATGGGGTCTTGCATGTTGATTCAGATAGGTTTTATTGCTTAAAAAAGAGGTGCTTCCCGAAATCGCTGCCCGATATGTCGCTCAAATCTTCACCGGAGTTCAGTCTCTCTAGCGGGGAAAGTCCTTACAAATGAGGAATATGGAGAGGCCATGCAATTTAAAAAGTGCCTTTTTATACCAGGCCCCTGCGCCTTTCACTCCTATATTCATCAAAAAGGCTCTGCAGTTCGTCCTCTTTAGCTTTGTGCCGTTTTGCATCGGCTTCTTTTTCCCAGGCTGCGATTGCGGCTTTAAGAGTTTCTGGTTCGGCCATTGCAAAGTCTTCAGCCCTCTCAAGCGGGATATTCTTTAAGACCGGCACATCGCCTTTGAAGAAGGTTTCCTCGGCTGCGTGCGAGATATCCTCAGGGATGAGTACAGCGCGGATTCCGGCTTCTACAAGGATCTGAGCGGTTGCAGTTCCGCCTCCGCTTGGGTTTTCAAGGAAAACTACATCACCTGTCTTAAGCCCGTATTTTTCCTTTGTTTCGGCAATGGACTCCTTCGTAAAAGCAGCAATAACTTTGACAGCCGTACCTTCACCACGGACCTCCATCTTCTGGATTTTACGCAGCTTGTTGCTTCTGCGCCGCAGCTCCTTTACGGTTTTGTTTCTATGGCTGACCTCTTTCTTCAGGTTTTCAATAGTTTCGTCCCTGATCTTGATTTCTTTTGCTTTCCGAATTTCGCTGTAAGCTTCCTTTTTGAAGCTGTTTAACCTTGACTCGAGCTTTGAGATTTTCCGGTCTTTTGCAATCAGTTCTTTCTTTAGTTCCTCAAGATATTCCTGAAGGTTCTGAATCTGCTCGCTCTGCCGCTGGACAGTTTCTCTCATTTTCAGGAGAGATTCGTCAACTGCCCTGTCCTCCGGCTTTTCGGCATGTTCTCTTGGCCTCGGTTTTTCAGGTTCACCTGACACCCGGGCCTTTTCAATTGCTGCCTCTATCGAAGCTCCACTGATCACATAAAACTTTATCAGCTCAAGATCTGCATTTTGCGGAGCTTTCTTTTCAATCCTGGAAAATATGTTCTTATAACTCCTGTAGGTGAGAAGAGCAGCAGTCAGTGCATCCCTTTCGTGGTCATTCGAGTAACCAAAAGTCCTTCCAAGCGCTATTTTTTCCTCGGCAGAAACCTCTATACCAGGACTTGCAGGTACTGCGTTGAAGCTTCTTCGGATTTTCTCAACTGAACTCGGCATTGGAGTTACATCGCTGGCAACAACTGCAGGTTTTCCGTATTCGGCAATAAGTTTGACAACTTCGTCAGGAGCAATCCCCCTGGAGCTTTTCAAGTAAAGAAGCTCTCCGTCAAGAGAGAGAATCGCTATTCCCACGGTTGTTCCAGGATCGATTCCCACGATTGTAAACTTGCGTCTCGTATTCTTCGGTTTAAGGGGAACATATCGGATTTTATCGCGTTCAACACTTCTTACGCTTACCTGAGCATCATTACTTGCCATTGGATGTATCGGTATCTCTCCACGTTTTGCATAAACTGTGAATTCAGACCTGACATAGCCTCCGAAACCTTTTACGTTTACGGTTTCGAACCTGATACCTTTTTCCCGAGAAAGGTCTTTCAGGGCATTCTCAATCTCCCTGCTCCTTTGCAACACAGCTCCATGTACCTTCCTGCGGTACCGGTTCTGGCTCCAGCCTCCCCTTCCAAGGGAACGGGCTCTACTAACTTTAATTTTTGTAATATCTTCAAAAAGGGAAACTTCATGCCCAACCCCCAGATCTGCAAGACGGGCACATGCTTCGGCTTCATCATTCGGGTTTTCGGGATCAAAAGAAAAACCATATTTCCGTGCAAGCCTTACAAGTGGTTCAGGATGAAGCCCACCTGTGACCTGGACAAGTTTAACGCCATCAGGCAGCTTTTCCATAAGAGATAGGAGCTCGCTTCGGTCGGCTGCAAGCTCAAAAA
The DNA here is from genome assembly GCF_020804205.1 of Methanosarcina sp. DH1. NCBI lineage: Archaea > Methanobacteriati > Methanobacteriota > Methanomicrobia > Methanosarcinales > Methanosarcinaceae > Methanosarcina > Methanosarcina sp. DH1. Next base: position 25,219 of record NZ_WJBJ01000038.1, read on the forward strand.
TATTGTCAACAGCTATTATCTCCGGCTTTTCCCTCTGGATCATATTAAAGATTTTCTGGCGACGGAGCATACTTTGGTGGAAAACTTCCCCGTCCTTAAGGATAGCAAGTGCATACCTGGGAAGTTCTCTTGCCCTGGGAGAGCCCCGGGCAATATCAATTCCATAGATAATCCTTTTTTGCATGAGCGTCTATATTTTATTTTTTATTCAATATATATTTAACTGCACCTGTTTTGGTATTTAAAAGTATTTATTTATGTGGTTTCTGAAGTAATTTACAGGCATTTAAGAAAAGGCGGGATAGTCTGGATAGGCCTTTACTGGTACCCTGATAGAACAGGTTCGAAGAACCCAGGATTTAGTCGTTTTTGCACTGCGTAACCTATTTAAGACTTTAGATTACTGATCGCAGTATGCTTTGCTGTTTGAATTTCTTTTAAGGACACCTCAGACCTATTAATGAATTTTTATTTGGTTTTGCATGCAGTAAAACAGTTTCTGATAATCCAGTTTTTTGAACAAATCTTTTTGCATGGTGTTTATTTGTCTAAAATGTATGTCAAGTTTAGGATTTAACGTCTGAATTAGAAAAACAGTAGCAGAGTAATTAAATTCACTAAACACATCGAGTTATATAAGCTCTTTTGTACCTGATTCTGGCACTTGATTGCACAAATTTGGAAATACTGTCAAAAGTATCATATACAAGGTCTATAAATATATCAGTTAGTAAGTATTGAAGATACTTTACATATTTCTCGGGGTTTATTTTAAGAATCTTTTAATTTGATACATAAAGATTCTCGAGAATAAAATAAAATTCACACATAGAGTGTGAAAAATTCAACAGTATAAAAAAATAGTTTGAGGTGTAATAGATGTTTAAAAATCGGCTTATAATAGCAGGTTTAGTGATGTGTTTAATCCTGGCAATGGTCCCATCAGTCTTGAGTGCTGCATCTTCTAATAGCGGAGTATCTGTGGGCTCAAGCGTCCAGCAGTCAACAGCTCCAGCCTCAGTGGATAAAGTATCCACAACAGCCGTGAAAAATGGCGTAGCAACCGCTTACTGGCTTGAACTGCAGGCCTATCCTTCAACCAATACAAGGGCCCTTTGGCTCAATGTAGATAATGACTGGAGGTACTTATCCAAACCATCCAGCAATATTGAAACCTCTGTACAAAATGCATTTGCTAATCCTGATACCTTCCAGGTTAAAGTCTGGTACTCTGGACAGAAGATTGTCGGATTAGTAGTAATGACTAAATAATTGTAAGCAAAGATAACTTTTTAAATCATATTAAAAATAGAACTGTAAAGTATATTTACAGATTTTGACCCTGGATACTTTTCAGGGTTTAAGCAGTTGCCGGCTTTGAGGCAACTTTTAATTTATTTAATATTCACACAAAAAAATTTTTGGGTTTTTGTAACGGGTTTTTATAAATAGAGCAACCGGATTTCTTGCAATTCACTTTCGGCAGATAACCTGTTTTTCTTAATACATTTTTTGATTGCATTTTTGTTGAAGAATACTTTCTGATCAGTTTCAAGTCTTTCATATTTGAATATCATATCAAACAAAAATACCTGACTAAAACTATTTTTCTGCCCTATTCTGCACCTAAAGAAAGTAGCGTTTTTCATTTAAAGGAGTTTGACCTTAAACCCCCTTAAAATAGTGCCCTGTAGTATATTCAACCCCTCTTGCAGGTTTCAGCCTGGTTTCTTTTCCTGCAAGGGCTTCTTTGTATGCCGTTATAATCTCTTTTATCTCAGCCTGAGTATTAAATGAAAGATCAAGCCGAAGCACATCCACACCGTAATCTTTCAGGTTTTTGACGTACTTCAGCATATCAAGCACTTTTGAATTATAAATCAGGGTCCGAGTCCCCAGGCGCTCTACCGGAAATTCGGAACTTTCCTGGTCAACAAGAAGCACTTTGCTGTCCTTTCTTACTATTCTTCTGTCAACAAGGGGCTTTAAAAGGTCATTTTCCGTAATGAGCATAAGCTCTCTGCCGTAAACAAAAATTTCTGTCTGTCCTGCGCCCTCGCAAGTTTGAAGGGCCTCACAGAGATTTTTTATATCGCTCAGGTTCAGTTCGCTTGAAAGGGTCGATCTGTATGCTCCTGCCTGGTAAAGAGTGCTGGCAGTAAAAGCATTGAAAATATTGAACTCTTTTCCTGCGGTAAAGGGTATGGAAAGCTCTTTTGCAAGCTGTAAGGTCCCAAACTCGGAACAGGCTATCCCGAAGCCTGCCTCTTTAACTTTTTCCAGCAGGGGTTTGAGTTTATCCAGTTCATAATCATGATTTATAAGGGGAACCCGGAAAACAATTTCGACCCTTTCGGCTTTCAAATCTTCAAGCTTTTCCGCATTTTCGGGTGCGGAAAGCTCTTCAAACTTTGAAACCGGAACATAGATAACGTCTGCACCGGCGAACGCGGCTTCAAAAAGAGAAGGACTTTCATTTACTTCAACACTAAGAAGGAGACTCTTTGAAGCTGAATTTCTGCCCCGGGTTTCACTGAGGGTTTTGTTGAGGGCCTCATTGACGGCTGGAGACTGCTCATCCTGATCACTCGCTTCACTGCAGCGGCTTTGAGAGTTACACAGGCGGCTGAAATCCTCAAGATTCGGGTGCTTCTGCTCTTTCTTATCTACACTGAGAATTTTTTCCAGCAGGAGGTCTGCTGCCTTTCTCCTTGCATTCTTCAGCACGCCGACCGGAATAAAAATATTTTCATCAGCATCAATCTCAACAGAAACTGCCTCAAAAGAAGTGTCCCCTAGGCTTTCCATTGCTTTTTTTATCTTCTCGATTGTAGTTGGGGCTTTTTCAGCTTCCTGGACGACATAATCATCCGTGAATTCCACAAATAGAACCTTCTCTGTGGTCTCACTGGTCTCTCCAGGCTTTTCACTTTCTTCTCGAATCACAACCGTAAATCGCTCTCCTTTCCTGGCTCTTACTTTCAGGCTTACAGGAAGCGTTTTCAGTTTTGTTTTTTGGAGGGTATCGAGGAGCCGTGTATCTGTTGTAAGGTAGAGTTCATCACCTCTCTGGACTGCCCTTCCTGTCTTCGAGCTGATTTCAAGCCCTACTTTATCATCTTTTTTCGCACTTTTGATATGCTCGCCTGAGATCGTGAGCAGGCCGGTAACTGCCGAGCCGAGCATCCGCTCTCGCGTGAAAATACTTATACCGTCTTTTACCTGGATGTCCTGATTCAGCCGAACTGTGAGTTTCGTATTCCCTTTTGAACGGGAAATATCAAGGACTTTTCCAAGGAACGCTCCATAGTTTGAACTGTATTTAGGATGAGATACGCCTTTTTCTCCGAGTATGAAGCCTCTTGTAAAGCCTCTGTAAAAGAGTTTTGCAAGTTCAGATTCTCTTGCTTCAAGTTCCTCTTTTGTCGGATTCTCTCCTGGGCCACATATTCCTTCGACTGCAACCTTATAGGCAGCAGCACTTGCAGTAACGTACTCAGGCTTTTTCATCCGCCCTTCTATTTTGAGGCTTACAACTCCGGTTTTTATGATTTCCTCAAGCCCTGTTAGTGTGGAGAGTTCGGCGCAGCTTATAGGATAACTGCCACCGATATGTCTTTCGTCAACTTCCCTGCCGTTTACCACGAATCGGTACCGGCGTCGGCAGGGCTGGGCACAGGCCCCCCTGTTTGCGCTCCTGCCATGCAGGAAACTGCTGAAAAGACATTTGCCTGAATAGGAGTAGCAAAGTGCTCCATGGACGAAAACCTCAATTTCTGCGTTTGAGTGGTCCACGATGTCCTTTACCTCAGCCGCAGTAAGTTCCCTTGAGACTATAACTCTTTTTGCTCCCAGCCCTGCTGCAAAATCAACTCCTCCTTTATTATGGATAGTCATCTGGGTGCTTGCATGAAGCTCAAAGTCCGGATAGATTTCATTTAAAAGCCTGAGAAGCCCCAGGTCCTGAAGGATAACTGCATCGACTCCGGCTGCATATGCACAGTCTGTGATCTCAAGCGCGTGCTGCAACTCTTTTTGCTTGATCGGGATATTGAGGGCCAGGTAAACAAGAACTCCATGTGAGTGCGCCAGTTTCACGGCCTCATCAAGGTTCTCAATAGTGAAATTCTTTGCACCCTGACGGGCATTGAATTCGCCAACCCCGAGATAGACCGCGTCAGCCCCTCCTCGTATTGCAGCAAGAAGGGCTTCTTCGTCACCTACAGGGGCCAGGACTTCAGGGGGGGTACATGTATAATTTTCAGTAGGATAATTTTCAGTAGACATTTTTGATCAGTTTGTTCTTTCCGGCTGGAAGGTTTTGTAACTATGAAGAGAAAGCTATACAAACGGTTTACATGAAAAGCTTAGCAGAATGCAGATAGATGAGTAAAGGTAAGTAAAGGTTAGAGGTAAGTAAAGGAATAAAGTTCAGTTTAAGACGTAAAGGTACTTCTTGCATAAAAATGGATGGGTAAGCCCTTGACTTTTATTGTGAGAAAACTTATTGTAAACCTGAAAACTTTAAACTTACTGTCATCGTAAATCTGATCTTATTGTTATCGTAAATCTGATCTTATTGTCATCGTAAATCTGATCTTATTGTCATCGTAAATCTGATAGTATTGTTATCGTAAATCTGATCTTATTTTGGATCTGTAGCTGTTCATTTCAGACTTATTTTCGCTTATTTGCAAATTTAATAGCCCTTGAGTAAATCTAATGTTTTTTCAGAGTTTTTAGTTCTAGCTGAACCATCTTATCCACGCTTTTAACTTTAGACATATTAAGAAGTATTTTTGCCTAAAACAGAGCTAGTTTATCCACTTAAACACTTATAAGACCTCAAATTAAAGAACCTGTTAAAATAAAAACGAGTGCAAATCTATATATAATTATAAATATTTTTTATTATATAAAATTCGCTGTAACCAGATAACTATCTGAATCTGGTTTTACTTGCTTTGTTGCATGATTGCACAGGATTCTTGGTTCGTTTGAATCCTCTTTTACTCTTTAAACGGTGAAGCTTCGTAAAACGAATGAGTGCTGCGGGGATGCGCACAAATTAACCCACAGATTATACGCAGTTACCAGTTCGGCATAGACAGACTAATTAATTCTGCAACAGGGCAGCTATACTTGAATCTGCGTATTTTCAGAAGCTTCGTCCAGGATGAGTTATGACCTCATGTAAACTATTTGAGAGGAACGACTCTTATTGTCTCGATCCCTCAATAATAGGTAAAACTTTAAAAAAACACCACTCTCTACAGAAACACAATAAAACCTACCTTACTTTGAACAGGTTCTTCTACCTGACAACGGTAAAAATAGTCCCGGGATCTCAAAACCAGACCTCTGAAAGATGGCTTTACAGCATAAGGAGGGCCTGGAATGGTAAGTGACGAAGAAATGAAATCCGGGGACATAGTGAATCTATTCTTGAAATTTGCGTTCCCGACCGTCGTTGGAGTCGTCATTGCCGGAATCCAGGGAATAATTGATGGCCTCTTTATAGGAAATGCTATTGGAAGCCAGGGGCTTGCAGCAATTACCCTTGCCTATCCCGCATATATGGTTATAATCGCGGTGGGAGTAATTATCGGGATCGGTGCATCAAGTCTTGCGGCCCTCCAGCTTGGAAAAGAGAAACTCAGCCGAGCCCTGGATATAGTACATAATGCTTTTTCCCTGTGTATTCTTACAGGAGCAGTTTTTACTGTAGCCGGGCTGATTTTCTGTGAAACTTCAATCAACATCCTTGGAGCCAGCGGGCATGCTCTAGCTTTTGCTCGCGATTACCTGAGGATTATCTTCGCGGGTTCAGTTTTTATGATCCTTTCAGTTGCCCTTGAACCGCTGGTCAGGAACGACGGGAAACCCCGGCTCTGTATGAACATCATGATTGCAGGGGTAATTGTAAATCTCGTGCTTGATTACCTTTTTATCATGCATATGGGCATGGGAATGGTGGGTGCCGCCTTTGCCACAATCGTTTCCTTTGCTCTCCCGGCATTACTGTTCATGAATTATCTCTTTGGCAGGGAGGCAAAATTGAAGCTCCGGCTTAAAGCCATGAAACTCAAGCTTAGAACCCAGTTCCAGATTCTTAGAGCTGGCCTTCCCTCTTTCGTCATGCAGTTTTCACTGGCTCTCATACTCTTTGCACACAATTACATGCTTCTCAGGTACGGTTCCGAGCTTGCGGTCTCAGCTTATGGCATTATAGGATATGTCCTTTCAATATTCTCTATGCTTTTTGAGGGAATAGCCCTGGGAGTGCAGCCGATTATAGGTTTCAATTATGGAGCCGGTTATTATGAAAGAGTTTCAAAAACCCTGAAACTGACAATTCTTTCATGCGTCTTGACAGGGGTTTTCGGATTTGTATTAATCTACCTTTTTCCCGAAAAAATGGTGCAGATCTTCAGCCAGGGAGACTCCGAACTTCTGGAAGTCACCCTTCGAGGAATGAAGATTTTCATATTTTCTTTGCTCGCTGAAGGTACCGTGCTTCTAACCGCGATCTATTTCCAGTCAATAAACCGGGTAAGAGCAGCACTCTTCATCTACCTTGGAAAGATTTTTGTTGTTCTATTTCCTCTGCTCTTTATCCTGCCGATCTTCTTCGGCCTGGACGGAGTGTGGGCTGCATCTCCGGCTACGGAGTATATCATGATGCTGGTAGTTCTGGGAATGCTTTTGAAGGAATTCAAGCTCCTCAGGCATGCTGCAAAAGCAGAACCCAGGCAATCTGCCGGTACAAAAAAAGCACTACCTGTAGTCAGAAACAGTGGAAAAGCCGATGTTGAGGAAAATCCCAGACTTGTTACTTTCAAGCCTGCCGAGAAAAGGGAGACATTATGAGATTCGTCCCTAAAATCAAGTCTTTATGAGATCCAGTCTTTATGAGATCCAGTCTTCTAAAAGTCAATATTTTGGAAATTAAGTCGTTATGAGGTCCAATCTTTCTGAAATCCAACTTGAAGGCTTTAAAATGGAGCAAAAACTCTCTCCATTTGACTTTAATATTTTTGATTTCAAATGGAAGCTTCAGCTGATAATTTCAAATTAAAGCGTCAGCTCACGCTTCTGATACTTTATTTTTCCTACCTTTTTTTTCGTTTGATTCTTGAATTTTCCCCCTATCTGGCTTGAGGGATAAAAATATCTTTCAGCCTTGTTATTAATACATGAGATGAAAAGGGCTGGTATTCTAAGTCACATTATGGTAACTCTTTGCCAGGTGGCAGAGGAGATTCATTAATATGGAAAAAACAAAAATCCTGGAAAAAGTTTTCAAATTATTCCTTATCTTTGTGCCGCTGAGCCTGTTCGCAGAGTATACACACTCTTCACCCATAGCAATTTTTGTTTTAGCTTCGCTTGCAATCATACCCCTTGCGAAATTTATAGGTGAATCGACAGAGGAAATTTCGGCACGTACCGGCCCAGCGCTGGGCGGGTTATTAAACGCTACCTTCGGGAACGCAACAGAATTAATCATAAGTTTTTTTGCCCTGCAAGCAGGACTTACGGAAATGGTAAAAGCATCGATTACGGGCTCCATCATTGGAAATCTGCTTTTGATTCTGGGTATGGCGTTTTTCTTCGGAGGTCTTGGAAAAGATGAGCAGGAGTTCAACACGACAGCCGCAAAGACAAGTGCCTCCACTCTCTTTCTTGCAACTACAGCTATTGTCATGCCGGCTGTTTTCGTCCTTACTTCTGAAAATCCTTCAGATACAATAGTTGAAACCCTGAGCATTGCAGTTTCGGTCATTATGGCTGTGTCATATCTTGCGAGCCTGCTTTTCTCGCTTCACACCCACAAGCACTTATATACTGTTGATACGGCAGAGTACGTTGCCAGGTGGAGCGTCAAAAAATCTATTGCGGTTCTTTTCGCATCAACAGTTACGGTTGCTGTTATAAGTGAAATCCTGGTCGGCTCCATAGAACCGCTTGCTGAAAATCTTGGCTGGACGGAACTATTCATAGGTATGATTTTCATAGCAATAATTGGAAATGCTGCGGAACATGTCTCAGCTGTCACAATCGCAATTAAAAACCGAATGGATCTGGCGCTCCAGATCGCAATCGGCTCGACAACTCAAATCGCTATGTTTGTAGTACCGGTCCTGGTATTCACGAGTTATTTTTTCGAGAACCCCATGAATCTGATTTTTACCACTTTCGAACTCGCTGCCATAGTATCTGCCGTCTTAATGGTCAAATCCATAATAGAAGACGGCAAAAGCAACTGGTTTGAAGGACTACAGCTTCTTGGAACATATGGAATAATGGCTGTAGTCTCTTTCCTTCATCCATAATCGACAAAAAGTAAGTGACAAAAAGTAAGCGATAGAAAATAAGCGACAAAAAGTAAGTGGCAAAAAGTAAGCGACAAAAATAGGAGTGCAACAATCAGGAAAGAATGGGAGCTTGCCAGATACTTATATTTCTTATGTATCTTGCAAGTGCCTGGTATAATAATCTAGACTTTTTCTAATTATAAAAGTAGTGTCTTGAAAATTTAGTTATTGTTCACACGTTAAGTCTGAATCGCTATATTTGGACTATAAACTATCAAATATTATGCTAAATAATTAAATTGCCATGACCCCAGGGTTATTATACCCAAACTTTTTTAATTTAAAAAAAGATCAACAAGTAACTAAAAATAGAAAAAATTTTACTTGTACAATTATATAATATCTAAGCAGCCTACTTATTTGCCGAGTTTACCTGATATACAAATATAGATGTAATTAAGATTGATATTTTTGATCCAAAATTATATTATTATCGGGAAAATCAAGGGCTATTAATTTCATCCAAAAGCCTGAATATACAGATTATATAAATTGTACTCTGGCTTTGAGGGATAAAAGCTACGTGGGGGAGGGTAAATGAAAATTAATAGAAAGCTATGTTCGATAGCTTTAGGTTCAACAACCTTAATTTTTATATTTTTAGTTTTAATTTCAACTCTAGCATCAGCGACACAGGTGACAAGAATTGGTAATGGATCTGATCCTGCTATTTATGGTAACAAAGTAGTATGGACAAATAGTGGTGTCATCCAGGTTTATGATTTGACCGCCGGAACAGTCACTACAGTTACTTCTTCTGCTGCATCCTATCCGGCTATTTACGGCAACACATTAGTGTGGCATGACGAAAGCAGCAGGACACCAAGGCTAGCAGTATACGACATATCAACCGCTGCAAAAACTTACATCACACAGAATGTAGATCAATCCAGCAGACCTGCTATTTACGGCAACAGGATCGTTTGGAGTGCAGATTACAATGAATCAAATTACAATTACAAAGTATATATGCGGGACATATCAACTTCCAAACAGACTAAAATTGCGGATGGAAACAGTCCTGACATATATAATGGCAGGATAACATATGGTTATGAGGATACAGATGGGCGAACCATAGCTGTTTACGATATTAATACTATGGAAACTACAAATATACACTCTTCTAGCCAGATATTTAGTCCCCATATATATGGTAATAAAGTAATATGGTCAAACTTCTATTCCAGGGATGGATTTATTGAAATGTATGACCTTATTACCAAAAAAACCATAGATGTTACCAGTGATAATACAGGTAATACCTTATATGGACCTGATGTCATTGCTGATGCGGGAGATGACACCGGTACTCATATTAACATAAACGGAGACAAAATCGTATATTCAAAATCTGGCGATGACCAGTTTGGTTATGCAGGTGTATACGTTTATGATATTCCTTCCGCAAAAAGCACTCAAGTCTACATTTATCCAAAAGAGACTTACACTACACCGGATGTATACGAGAACACTATTGTATGGGGAATAGACAGTAACCACGGTGGGGGAGCAGCTAACGATAGCGACAATAATGGTATCTATTTGAGTGATCTTTCTTCCATAAACACCTTGCTACCGGTAGCTGAATTTACTGCCAACGTAACTTCTGGAACTGCGCCTTTAGTTGTGTTATTTACTGCCAGCGGCATTGATGGAGTTTCGGCTTCATGGCTCTGGGACTTTGGGGACGGGATTACCTCTAAAAATGAAATGAAGGCGACGCACACATTTACGAAACCTGGCACATATAACGTTACTTTAAAGGTAACCAGTGCCGCTGGCAATATTTCTATAGACAAAACGGGTTACATAAAGGTCACAAATTCGACCACTCCAGGACCGGGGGTTCCGGTTGCAAATTTCAGTAGCAACGTTTCCGAGGGGTATGCTCCTCTGGAAGTACAGTTTAATGATCATTCCCAGAATGCAACCTCAAGGGTATGGGACTTCGATTCCGACGGAAATACTGACTCAAGTGACCCGGACCCTGTTTATGTATATGAGACTCCTGGTACGTATTCTGTTAACCTGACAATCTATAATGCAAACGGTTTCTCTTACCTGATTAATAAAATAACTGTACTGGAAAACAATTCCAGCGACGACAGTAACTCAAACAGTGACGGAAACAGCAAGAGCGGTGGTAGCAAAAGCAGTGGTAGCGGAGGCGGAGGAGGTGGTTCTCCTGAGCCTGCAAAAAACATTGAAGTAAAGGAACTTTCACAGGTGTTCATTACAAATGGAAAAGAGGTAAAGTTTGATTTTACGAAGAATGCAACCTGCGTTGTTTCTGTGAACTTTGATGCAAAGAAAACTCTGGGCAAAACCACAACCATTGTAGAGATGTTGAAAGGAAAATCCTCCCTGGTTTCCGAACTGCCTTCCGGAGAGGTATACAAATCCTTTAATGTTTGGGTTGGGAATGGTGGAATTGCAACCTCAAAGAACATAGAAAAACCGACCGTTTGTTTCAAGGTTGAAAAATCCTGGATGGAGGATAAAAAGATAGATCCAGCTTCAATCACCCTTAACAGTTACAGAGAGAAAAAATGGGAACAACTGGAGTTAGAAACATCAGGAAAAGATGACAAATTCCTGTATTTCACAGCAAAAACCCCGGAATTCTCTTCCTTTGCAATAACAGGCACAGCAAAAAAAGCTTCTGATGAAACTGTGACAGAACCCCAGCCTGAGACAGAGACAGGAGCAGTTAATAATAACTATACAAATCAAAACGAGACTGGGAACGAAAGAACGGAAGCTGAACAAAAAATTACATCGACACCTGGGTTTGAAATCGGTTTAGGAATAGCTTGTATCCTTAGCGTATTCCTTTATAAACGTAAGTAAAAAAGCAGAATCTCAGTTCAATACTTAAGGCAACAGATGAGAGGATTAAACTCTCATTTTGTTCTTTTTGGTTTTATTCACTTATTTTTCCTTATTTTTTCATATTTTTCCTTATTTTTCCTCATTTTTTTATTTTCCATTATTAATCCTTATTTTCAATTATTTAGCATTATTGCTCCTTATTTTCAATTATTTCGCATTATTTATCCTTATTTTATCTTTATTTAGTGATTTCACACCAGCTCCTTGAAGATAATCCTAGAGGTCGCGTGGTAGACAATGCAAATATCGCAATTGAAATAAGTAGCATAAAGTGAAGGCAGAGGATAAAGTTCCTCAATTTTAAGTTTAGTTTTTTGTGAATAATCAAAATTTGTGGTTGGCTGGAAAACCATTGAAATTTGGGTATCCTCTTCAAATTGAGTGGAAACCCCTCAATTTCCACTCACTGAGCTTTTTCTCTGATGATTTGAGCTAAAGATGGCATCTCACATATACTGCTGACTCTATCGCATATGTACTGATATGCACTTACCCCCAGTTTCTTTG
>NZ_WJBJ01000028.1:0-89496 GCF_020804205.1 Methanosarcina sp. DH1
GAGTAAAATAATTCTTTGGCATTCTTGCCAAAGAAATCGTTTCTCAAGGATTATTACAGTTTGTTTGAGCAGTTAGCAGAGAAAAGTGAAGTTTTAAGGACGGAAAAAATGAGAAATCACTAAATTATGAAACTGAGTCCACGAGCAACAGATTAGTTATGAGTTTTCTCTGTTCCGGGCACATTCTGCATTTTTGTCATTTTCTGCATTTTTCATTTTCTGCATTTCTGTCATATTCTTCATATACACTGTTATGTTTCCGGTTATGTTTCCAGTCATTGGCATATTCTCCATATTTCCGGTCATATTCTGCATTGTGGTTATATGATCCCCGGTTATGTTTCCGGTTATGATTCCAATCATTGGCATATTTCTCATATTTCCGGTCATATTTTGCATTCCAGTCATTCCAGTCATGTTGCAGATCATGGTTCCAGTTATACTTCCGGTTACGTTACCCATATCATTGATCATTATATTCTCAGTAATATTTCCGGTCATACATCCAGTCATACCAGTTTGCGCTTGCGTTAATCCCAGAGAAAGAGCTAAGCATAGGATCAGCAGAGGAATTCTCAATATCACTTTCATCCTTTACCCCCAAACAAATTAGATCATTTGAATCTGGTGAATAAAATTGCTTTCTTTGAATATAAATAATTATAGATTAATAAGAAAATAACAATTGGCCGTTTATAAATAACTAGTCTTTATCAATTACAGAAACTAGTTTGATTTTTATGGTATAATGACGATTCAAGTTTGGATGCTTTGAAATATACGCCAAATGGCGAAAACAGACAATTTGGTAGCTTAAGCTAGAAATCAGCTTATGGTTGTATAGACAGAAAAATAGAGCTGTCTGGCAGGCTACTTATGCGAGACACAACGTTATTATATAGAAGTCAATATAATATTTCATGAATTTAAATTGGAAACGAAATACTTGTAGGCACAGCACTAAGAAATCCTTAAGGTAAATCTGCGGTTCATGTCTAAATTTAGACGCGGGGGGTATAGTTCATCGATGTTCTGAGCCTTGCTCATTTCCTGAAGATCTCAGATTCATTCCTCAACATACCAGATATATCACTCCTTTAACCTCAACTTTCTCACGTAGAAAGTTCGATGAGTCAGGAGTTACGATGAGTCAGGAGTTACGATGAGTCAGGAGTTACGATGAGTCAGGAGTTACGATGAGTCAGGAGTTCAGGACTGATCTAAATATTGTTTTAGGAATACCGGGCTTTGTGAATTTTAAATCGATCAAAATTTTTTGTATTCGAATCGAAAACGATAGCTGTGCAATGGAGAAAATAAGGGGGGTTAACGTACTTTATGTCCAGGGTGTATAGGAAACTATTTTAGAATAATCTCACAGAAAGTGCCTCAACTGCGGTACAGCCTGAAGAACACCGAATAGAAAACGAGGCATACCATTGACAAAAGTCGTAGAGATCTCTCCAACCACGAGACACGAAGGCCACTCCAAGCTCACCCTGAAAGTGAATAATGAGGGTATTGTCGAGCGAGGAGACTGGCTCTCCATTACCCCGGTCAGGGGTATTGAAAAGCTCGCCATAGGTAAAACAATGGATCAGGTCCCAAAGATTGCCTCCCGGGTCTGTGGTATCTGTCCCATTGCCCACACCCTGGCGGGTATTGAGGCTATGGAGGCTTCGATTGGCTGCGAGGTCCCCACGGACGCAAAGCTCCTGCGGTTCATTCTTCATGCAGCAAACCGCTTCCACAGCCATGCCCTGCACAATATCCTGATCCTCCCGGACTTTTACATCCCGGGTACGGAAACGAAGATCAACCCGTTTTCTAAGGAGCAGCCTTTAAGGAGCATTGCAACGAGGATCTTCCGCATCCGCGAGATTGCACAGACCATTGGAGCCGTCGCAGGCGGAGAGGCTATCCACCCTTCAAACCCGAGGGTTGGCGGGATGTACCGCAACGTGAGTACTCGGGCAAAGCAGAAGATGGCCGACCTGGCGAAAGAAGGTCTTGTCCTTGCCCACGAGCAGATGGAGTTCATGCTTGATGTAATCAGAAACATGCAGGACCGGGAGTTTGTCGAGGTTGCAGGCAAGCAGATCCCGCTTCCCAGGACGCTTGGATACCACAACCAGGGGGTCATGGCCACAGCTCCAATGTACGGCTCATCCAGTCTGGACGAGAAGCCCATGTGGGATTTCACCCGATGGAAGGAGACTCGACCACGAGACTGGTACATGGGTGAGGAAACCGTCGATCTTGAGGACCCGAGCTATCCTATTGGCGGCACCACGAAGGTTGGCACCAGAGTCAATCCTCGGATGGAGGCCTGCAATACTGTTCCGACCTACAACGGCCAGCCTGTTGAGGTCGGCCCGAGGGCAAGGCTTGCTACCTTCAAGCACTTTACCGAGAAAGGCACCTTCGCCCAGCACATCGCCAGGCAGATGGAGTACACCGACTGCTGCTACACCATCCTCAACTGCCTTGACAACCTGGATACTTCGGGCAAGGTCCTTGCTGAAAACATCCCTCTGGGAAACGGATCTATGGGCTGGGCAGCGAACGAAGCTCCACGCGGGACCGATGTTCATATTGCAAGGGTGAAGGAGGAAAGGGTGCTGCGGTACGAGATGCTTGTACCCACCACCTGGAACTTCCCTACCTGCAGCCGCGCTCTGACTGGAGCACCCTGGCAGATCGCCGAGATGGTTATCCGCGCCTATGACCCGTGCGTCTCGTGTGCAACCCATATGATAGTGGTGAACGAGGAGAATAGAGTAGTCGCCCAGAAGCTTATGCAGTGGTGAAGGAAATGGAAACTTGCGGATTTTTGGGGGGACCCGCAAGCTCAGGTGGCTCACCGTTAACGAGCTCTTCGTAGGGAGTTACAGGAATGTCCACTCCTGGGTCTGGCCGAGCCGATCCAGTATATTAGGATGGTATCCGATCCGGATCCTTGCATGCCAGAAGAAGTACATTTCTGCTCCCGAGATGGTCATACGGATTACAGACGAAGTACAGAGAGCATTTCAGACGCTGTATCCGGGATACTGAAATCCGGGATACTGAAATCCGGGATACTGAAATCCGGGATACTGAAATCCGGGATATTGAAATCCGAGATGCTGAAATCCGAGATACTGAAATCCGAGATACTGAAGAGAATCGGATGAATTATGGAACTGCTTAAAAAGGTGGAAGGTACAAAGGAGGCGAAACCAGTGGCAAATAAGATCAAGCTCGGACATGTACACTTGAGCGGCTGTACCGGCTGCCTCGTGTCCGTGGCCGATAACTATCAGGGGTTTCTTAAAATCCTGGACGACTATGCCGACCTCGTTTACGGCCTCACGCTTACCGACGTTCGGCATATCCCGGAGATGGACTTGGCACTCGTCGAGGGATCGGTCTGCATCCAGGACCGTGAATCGGTGGAGGATATAAAGGAGACACGGAATAAGTCCAGGATTGTTGTGGCCCTCGGCTCCTGCGCAAGCTATGGTAACATCACCCGTTTCAGCCGTGGCGGGCAGCATAATCAGCCTCAGCACGAGTCTTACCTCCCTATCGGAGATCTCATTGACGTGGATGTTTACATTCCAGGATGCCCTCCAAGCCCTGAGCTTATAAGGAATGTCGTTATCATGGCGTACCTGCTCCTTGAAGGAAATGAGGATCAGAAGGCCCTTGCAGGCAGGTACTTAAAGCCTCTAATGGACCTTGCGAAACGCGGCACGACCGGATGCTTCTGTGACCTGATGAACGACGTGATTAACCAGGGACTCTGCATAGGCTGTGGCATTTGCGCTGCATCCTGCCCGGTGAGGGTGATCACGCACGAGTTCGGGAAGCCGCAGGGTGACCTTAACCTCTGCATCAAGTGCGGCTCCTGCTATGGCGCCTGCCCGAGGTCGTTCTTTAACTCCGATGTGATTTCTGAATTCGAAGCAATCAGCGAGATAATTGCTGGAGCGCTTAATGAAGGTGAGAAGGATGATTGAAGATCCGTATCTCGGCAAATACGTGACATGCGTCTCGGCACGGAGCACGGACAAGGAGATCCTCAGGAAAGCACAGGACGGTGGAATCGCCACCACCCTCATGGTTTATGCACTTGAGCAGGGGATCATCGACGGGGCTATTGTGGCAGGCAAGGGAGACCTGCCCTGGAAACCCAGGCCGTTTGTTGCGATGAACCGTGAGGACATCCTCAAGGCACAGGGGGCGAAGTACAACATCAGCCCCCAGATTTCCTGGCTCAAGGAGGCGCCCCGGTCCTTCGGCCTCGATAAGGTTGGGATCACCGGCGTCTGCTGCCAGATGCAGGCGGTCAGGAAGGCTCAGCTCTATCCCATCAACATGAGGGATGTCCCAGGAAAGATCGCTTTCACAGTAGGGCTCTTCTGCATGGTGAACTTCCCATATGATTCCATACAGGCCCTTGTCGAAGACCACGCAAACCAGAGCCTCAGTTCCGTGAAGAAGATGGAGTTTGGGAAGGGAAAGTTCTTTGTCCACACCGAGCGCGGAAATGTCGCTACCGTGCCTCTCAAGGAGACGCATAAGTACGAGCAGCCAGGCTGCCATGTCTGCCTCGATTATGTATCTAATCTCGCTGACATATCTACTGGCTCGGTTGGAAGCCCGGATGGCTGGTCTACGGTCTTCATCCGCACAAAGGTAGGGAACGAGATCTGGTCTAAAGCAGTCGCTGAGGGATTGTTCGAGACAAAGCCCATCGAAGAGATCAAGCCAGGTCTTGGGCTCGTCATGAAGCTTGCAAAGGAGAAGATCGACAGGAATAGGAAGACTCTCGAGGAACGCAGGACTTTTGGGGTTAATAAAGCGTTAAGGGACCCCTATGCCTAAATTTTTCTTTTTTATTGTCAAAATTATTCGCGTTGTTTCATAAATATGAGGATGGAATTGTTCTCATCCCCAAATTATGATTTCACCAAAGGTGTATCAAAATTTTGGTTAAATTTAAAATAATTTTGTAGTTTTTTACTATTAAATCGAGTTTACCGTTTTAAATAAACATATTTTGTTTTTGTTTTCATACTATTATTTGCGGCTAAAAACCAATAATATTTAATTTAAGAATGTTTATGAGAGTATTTATCTAAGTTTATTATGTGTGTATAAATAAAAGCAGTTGCGAGGGCTATAATGGAGAATACTTTTGAATTTACCGACAAGTTGATAACAAAACTATGCAAATGTATTAAATTAGGACATACATATCCTACTGCATGTGGAATTATCGGTGTTCCGTTTAATGAGTTCGTAATATGGTTGAATGCAGGTGAGACAGGAAAAGAACAGAAATATATCGATTTTTATAATAGGATTAAATCAACAAAGTGTGAAATTAAACAAGCATGTGGAATGAATATTCATCAACGCACTGTTATACTAAAATCATATTGCAATAGAGAGAAAGAAATAGAAGAATACTGTAAGTATCTTGGTAGAGACCCTTTTGAATTAGATGAATTTGATGCCGAAAAAATGATTTCTGAACTAAAATTAGGTTACTAATTTTTCCAAAATGTTCATATTTTATCTTTTGCCAGCGACCACCCGATATCTGCTCACTTCGTGAGCATGCGGGCGTGGAGGGGAGTTTTTAGATGGATTCTGTGTAGTCTACGATGTTGGGATAAATTTTCATTAAACTCTGAAGCCATTCCGAAGATCAGTTTTTACAACTAAACAATACCAAAAATTACTCTTCATAGTGTCAGATATGGCCGATCCTGCAGAATTTATTCATATGTTTTGTTATAAAACCTACGTATCTTCTCTGTTTTAGAGACAGTTTATAATACATATCTATGTTCTTAATGGACCTTAAACAAATGGATAAAACAAAATTAAAATAGTACTAAAACAATCAACTGGAAATTAAATTTCATAGTGAGTTTAATTGGAAACAGTAGAAGATTGGCAGGTCTGCTTTTCAATCTAGTTATATATCTCAATGAGTGGAGGTCACATATACTTTCTCTATAGCATCAATTACGACATTGATTCTTAAATTGTTTAGAGGATTAGGAATGAATGATAAAATAAAGGCAATAATTACTTTATTAGGAGGAGCCTTCGGTGTGGAGGACAGTTCCTCCTCCTATGTAGTAATTAGTAGAGCAGGTATGTTTTGACGTAAACCCACATGCGAAGGCAAAATTGAGGGTTAAAACCCCTCCCTCCACTATTTTTTAGGTCAATGTGCCTAAGTTCCATAAAGTTTGTTTTATCGTTTATGCAGAGGCTTTGGGTAAAACCTCTAGATTTTAGCTATTTTAGCTCAATTTTAAGAACATTTTTACTTGGAAATAAGTGAAAATACGGAGCTTTTATCTAAATCAATATAAAATAAAAATCAAACATCACCTTCTCCTTCGATAAATTGGTCTATTTTTTTACCAGTTCTTGTTTCTAGATAATAAGACTCTTTTTATGATAGCTGCCGATTTTACTTTTCTTCTTTTTTTCAAGCGACCGCCCGATATCTGCTCCCTTCGTGAGCATGCGGGCGTGGAGGGAAGTTTTCAGATATATTTTCAAAAGAAATTTGACAACTCTTTCAGATTCAATAAAGTGCTGCAGGATCATTATACCCGAAAAACATCTTTTTTATCGTCAAAAGTTCGAAGGAAGGACTTTAAATTAATGGATGGGTATAATAATTAAAAAGCGGATCTAATAAATGGAATAGGCAATAAAATCAAGATTTTCTCAAGAGAAACGGAGATGATACATTGACAGAAAATCCATTACAGGTTATTGTGGACCAGGACCCTCAATTATTTGCCCTGCTTGAAAATACACGCGAACTTGCTTTCGTGGAGGACGGAATACCTCTCAAGTACAAATTGCTGCTTGCAATGTCCCTGGATGCAGCTAATGGTGCGGTAAACGGAGTAAAATTCCTTGCAGTTCAGGCCATGCAGGAAGGGGCGACAAAAGAAGAAGTAATGCAGGCAATAAGAATAACGCAGTACATTTTTGGAGTTGGAAGCGTTTATACAGCTTCTGAAGCCCTTAAGGACATTATGTAAAGAGAGTATAAAAATATCGGGAAAATTTAATTATAGAGCACTTTATAAAATCAGGAATAAGATCATTGAAAATAAATCTGCCGCAAATGCGGCAGAATATTAAAACAAATGAGAAAATTACTTACTTTTTTAGACTGGGACCCCCATGTAAGTTTTATGAAGTTCCTCTGCAATATCTTCAGCACTATTGTACTTTTTGTCAGGAAGCATGCCAAGTTCCCGCAGTATATCCGGAATTGCTTTACTTTTTCTTGCTTGTTCAATAATCCCTTTCTTTTCTATAGGAAAATCCAGATTTTTAAACATTCTTTGAATTTCGATAGGAAGTTCGGTAATGTATCCAGCTTTCTTTTCAGTTTCCATTTTATTTCCCCTTTATTTTTGTTTAGTCTCCTTATTCCCTGGCGACATCTACAGCTTTTCTGTACTCCTTTTCCGAAGAGTATTATATTTGTAGAGTGTTGCCCATAGCGTTTTTATTTATAACTTAACATATTCCTTCTTTGCAAAATATCAATACTTTTTGAAGTTTCAGAAGGAAAATGAACTTTTTTAGTAGGAATTATAATGGCGATTTACTATTTAAGTATTAACATTATTCTGTAATAATATCTTAAAAATTAATACTTCAATTTGTTTTGGTAACAATATATAGTTTAAATTAGAACTTTTCAATGATATATTTAAAACAGAAATGAATTAAAATATGTGCACCTAAAGAAAGAAGATAGAAATAGTGGAGACTTGATTGGTAACGATACCCTCTCGCATTTCTTTTATTAACTGTACAATACTGTTAATACATTCCACAACTCCGTTAGTGACCCTGGAATCAAAATAGTTTAGGATTTCATCCCAATGACTTTTAACGGTATTAGCAACCTCAATTATTGCTTCTAATCTGCCATGAATTGCCCAAGAATACCATTTTTAAGATATTGTTCAGCTTCCTCTCGGCTTTTGCATTTCCATAACTTTCCAAGACTTTATTTTATGTTATATGCTCTGAATGTATTCAGTTTTTGATTTTGGAGGTTTAAAAGCCTTTTTTTCAAGAAGCTACTCAGTTAGCTGAGTGGTAGTTCACAGATAGGAATATAGGTAAGCTAATTATATTACTCCAACGAAAAATAGATAAAAAACAAATATACAAAAATAACAGAAATACCGGATTAGGTGTCGGAAAAAATTTGTCAGAAATAATAACGAAAGCACGGAAACTGCAAATCTATTCGACTTGAGATCTTTAAAAAAAGCAAAGGGGAAAGTACATGGGATTATTCAAAAGGATGGAAACAGTATTTAAATCGAAGATGAATACAGTGCTTAACAAGATGGAAGACCCCAGGGAAACACTGGACTATTCCTATGAGAGGCAACTTGAACTGCTTCAGAACGTGAAAAGAGGAGTTGCGGAAGTTACAAGTTCAAAAAAGCGCCTTGAACTCCAGCGTGCAAAACTGGTTCAAAATATAGACAAGCTTGAAGGGCAGGCAAGAGATGCAGTTGCTGCTAGTAGGGAGGATCTTGCAAGGCTGGCCCTAGAGAGAAAAGCAGCCCTTGCGCAACAGATCGAAGGAATCGACAGGGAAATTGCAGATCTTGAAAAGCAGCAGGAAAAATTAATAGCCTCGGAAAAGCGCCTTTCAACGAAAGTGGAAATTTTCAGGACCCGAAAAGAGTCGATTAAAGCCCAGTACTCAGCTGCTGAGGCCCAGGTGAAAGTAAACGAATCTGTTACCGGCATAAGCGAAGAAATGGCAGATGTGGGTCTTGCGCTCGAAAGGGCCGAAAATAAAACCGAAGAAATGAAAGCGCGGGCTGAGGCAATTGACGAGCTTATGGAAGCTGGCACACTCGAAGATCTTACAGGCGGCAGGGACGAAATTGATAGGGAACTTGCAAAAATCAGTGCCCAGAGTAATGTAGAATCCGAACTTGCCAGACTTAAGGCCGAGTCCGGAAAAGGGCCTGAAAAAGCAAAATCCGGAGAAGAAAGCACGGAAGAACGAAAGGAGGTCTGAAGTTGATAATCAGGATTATGGGTGAAGGCCAGTACAGGGCACCTGAAGCTCTCTGTGACGAACTGAACCAGATTGATAACCGGATTGTGGTTCTTGTTGAGGAAGGAAAAGTCGAAGAGTTCCGAAGCGAACTTGCCAGATTGATCTCCAAAATAAAGGAAAAAGGGGAGCCGATTGAAGCGGAAGAGCTTCTGAAATCCGATATTATCGTGCCCCCTGAAGACTTGAGCCTTGAAGAAGCAAAAGATGTGTTTAAAGGCGCAGGAATCTTTGAAGATTGAGGCTGTAACCTAAGAATAAATCTACGAACAAGCCCTAAAGCAAATAGCTCTAAAGCAAATCTAAGAATAAATCTACGAACAAGCCCTAAAACAAATAGCCCTAAAGCAAATCTAAGAATAAATCTAAGAAAAAATTTCCGACATCGTAAATAAGAATTAGCAGGCCCATAAGGCCTGCATTTACCGAATAACCATCACTGGAATTCTTGAATGCCTTACAACCTTTTCTGCAACACTACCAATCAGGAATTTTTTGATGCCTGTCAGACCCTGTGTGCCCATTATTATTAGGTCAATATTGTTTTCCTGAGCATATTCAAGGATCTTATCAGCAGGAATGCCTTTCAGGAACGCGGGCTTAACTTCAAGCCCGGCTTCTTTTCCCAGTTTTTCGACATAGTTAATTGCAGCTCTCCCCTTATCCGTAAGATATTCTTCCAGTCCTTCGCTCCAGCCCTTGACCGTCCGTGTAGTTACTGCATGCTGAGTCGAAATTACACAAAGAACGTCCACTTCAGAACCTGCTGTTTTTGCGAGATTAATTCCATAAGAAGCCGCTCTTTCTGCATTTTCCGAGCCATCGGTTGCAATCAGAATTCTTTTGAAATGACTTCCGTCCGTTCTATCCACTCCCTTTTATGATACAATAAAGGCATATCTTCCATTCTTGCTTTAAAAGATATATATTCTTATTTTAAAATATATTACTTTTTATTCTTAATTAAAAAATGAGTGTTATCTTGAACTGCAATATCAACTAGAACGCTTGATACAGGATATGTTATCATGCGCAGGAACCAAGAACTCTGTATAAAAATGACTGTTAACCAGATTTATTCAATGTATTCTAAATATATATCTTGAAATTTGAATCCGAGATTTTATTTTACAGTGGATAATATTTTGAGACTTATGCAGTTGAACTGAAGAATCAACAGCATTAAACCGTAAAATCAACAACATTAGACCGTAAAATCAACAGCATCAGACCGTAAACTGTCTAAGACGTTACTTCAATCCACAGTCTTTGTCGTAATTGATTTTTTTCCTCAAGTGCGTAAGTCCTATATTTGTTCAATGTATTCTAAAGTATAGTCTAAAATTTAAATGAAAGGCATTTAATGGAGTGAAAAGCTCTGAATATTTTAATTGAAATTCACGAATTAAGGTGGTAGATTTTGTCAAAAAAACGAGTTTTAGTTATCCTGCTCATTCTTGCAGCATTTCTCAGCTTTGGCTGTATCTTTAAAGAGGGAACAAAATTATCGGTTTCAAATAATGAGACTGAAATAAATGTCAGTTTTCCTGAGTCAGGTAATGGCAGCTCGTGCCCTGTAGGTTCTCAGCTTCAGGTCAAAGATCCGGCTACCGGAAAAATCCTGAATTTGACAATTACCGGAACCGAAAGATTTGAAAACAAAACTCTCTGTAGAGCTTGTGTAGAAACCGGTACTAAAGGAAATACTTCCAGCTTCGAGTACATGTGGTCCGAAGATAAGAATACCACGGTCTGGACAAAATACGACAAGGATGGAAATGTCTCAGTAAGGTTCATCGATGTGGACGGAAAAAAGACAATCGTTGACGGAGCAGGAAGGACGCTTGAGCTTGGAAACTCGGGAGATGTTTAAGCCTATTTGAAAAGAGCCAATACTTATCTCTTTCTTCTGCTTTTCACACGAGAGATTTGATTTATATCCTTCTTTTTTTCATTTTGTGCTCATACTTTTGTTTTCAATTTTAAGACCGCTTCTTTAATCGTACTTATGAGGACTCTTATAGCTGGCAACTATACACTCTCTAGAAAAACGATGGTTTTTCAAAATATTAAATTAATTGTGGCGTGCTATCATGAGGTATACTAACACAGCACATAATTTTAAATATTCAAAAATACTATTTAATATTGTGTAAATGCGAACAAACCGCGCATCTCAAAATGGATTTCGAACTCGGCAATCCCAACCTCCTGATGCCGGTTAATATTGAAGAGCCGAAAAACTGGTTTTCTTCATTACTCCATGGGAGGAGAGGGCTTCTATGACCCTTTCCCCGCTCCTCCCCACTTTCGGTACCATTTTCTGTTTTTCACCCAATGGCCTTTTCTTTTAATCTCGTTCTTTGCCCTGATTCATGGTAGTTTCTGGCAAGCTCGCAGATCTGTTCTGCAACCTCTAGCGGGTCTTTTCCTAGAAGAATACTCACCGGCTCTTTTCCAACTGCACCTGTCTCGTAAAAGATCCTGGGTATTTTTCCCCCTGCAGCCCGAATAGCCTCTTCGACCAGCCATGAGATGGCCTCCCCTTCTGTATCCTTCATATTATCAGGTTCAAAGCGCCTGTCTACAACTGAAAAATTCCATTTCTTTTCTTTACAGTAATCTTTCAAAAACTCGGCAATCTTCGGGTTATTCGCAAAATCTATAATAGACCTGATCTCAGAATCTTTTTTCCGGATTTCTAGCAGAAGATGAGCCATATAGCCAGAAGCCCCGAATTTTATTCTTCCTATAGCTTTCGGAAACCCATCAACTACCGAAATCCTCCCATCGACTGCAAGAACATCTTCAGGAGTGGCTGATTCTTTTGAGGCATAAACAAAATTTGTTCTAACCTCGGGAATCAAAGATGAGAATTCCTCACAGTCTTCTATTTGTTCAAGCCCAAGATATAAACGCCCTATCATGTCTATCTTTTCATCAAGATCCATAACATCACGGCTCCCCAACCGGTTTATCTTATGAAATTTCCCCCATATATTCAAGTTTAGCCTTAAGTCAGTCGGACAATGGCGTGTGAAGCAAATTACAGGAAATTAGCAATTGTACTTTTATTTTCTTTAATATATAATTACTCAACGTATAATTACTCCGAAAGAGGAAAGGAAACTTAAAAATGAGATTATAAACAATTGGGAGTTTTGGGATCAACTCAATTATATCGACTCAATTATAAACTGAAAAAACGGCTACAAAAAACAGGTTGCAAAAAGTGGGTATCAGATTGGAGATTCTAAAAGCTGATTTGAGATCCTCAAAGCAGGTTTTTTGTATAGAATAGGGAGCATTTATTTACTAAAACTTTGAATTATTCTCAGTTTACTTTTGTTTACTTAATTCAGTTTAACGGCTTAACTTCTGTTTCTTCGGGTCCTTTATTGTAATGTAAAATTCCAAAAAATCGCTAGGGATAAAAAATGTCTGGTCAATATAATCTCATTTCCTGGAATGTAAACGGCCTTCGGGCTGCAATGAAAAAAGGTTTTCTTGAGCTTTTGCTGGAACAGAAATTTGATATTGTCTGCATTCAGGAAACTAAAGTTTCTCCTGAGAAACTCCCGAGAGAAGCAAAGAACATTCCAGGCTACCATAATTATTTTGTCTCAGCAGAACAGAACGGCTACAGTGGGGTTGGGCTCTTCTCCAGGAAAAAGCCCCTGAAGCTCGAAACTGGCATGGGAATCGAAAAATTCGATAGAGAAGGCCGCTTTCTGCGGGCTGATTTTGAGGACTTTACCTTAATGAATATCTATTTTCCCAATGGCAAAGCCTCTCTGGAACGCCTGGAATATAAAATGAATTTTTACGAAGCTTTTTTAGATTACGCAAATGCCCTCAAAACTGAAGGCAAAAGACTTGTCATTTGCGGGGATGTAAATACCGCTCACAAAGAGCTCGATCTTGCCCGTCCCAGGCAAAATGAAATGATATCCGGTTTTCGTCCTGAAGAGCGGGCATGGATGGATAAATTCCTTGCTGCTGGCTATCTTGACACCTTTCGAATGTTTAATCGCGAAGGTGGAAATTATTCCTGGTGGTCAATGAGAACAGGCGCACGTAAAAGAAATGTAGGGTGGCGCCTGGACTATTTTTTCATAAGCGAAAATCTACGAGAAAACGTAAAATCCTCCTCGATTTACAGTGAAATAATGGGGTCGGACCACTGTCCTGTAGGGCTTGAGCTTGAATTCTGAATTTAACTTGTAATAAAACTTTATAAGACCAATTTAGATCGATAAAAGTTCACAAAGATCTCAAACAACCAGTTCAATAGAGTTTAAAAAGAGTTGAGATTTTACCATTTTTCTTTAAACTTTCCTTTCAAATAAATGCGTTTTTTGCCACAAATTTTCCTTAAAATCAGCATCAAGCGACTTCTTCTTTTTGCATGAATTGTTGATCCTAACTACTAAATTCACTTTAAAAAATCTATTGATTTCGTTTTTATTCGTGTTTTATCCCAAAATTATTTCGCTTTTTAAATATCTTTTATTACAGTTGTATATCGCATACAGATGGCACATTATTTTACTTAAACTTTGAATTTGTTTCATTTTACGCAATCATTCCACGATACCAAAATGAAATTGGAATTTATTCAACATTTAACTTTTTGCGTCTCCTGCGATTGTATTATGAATTAGACTTCCAAATGGTGTGAGTCTGCGAAATCATTTCAGGATACAACAAAAAATAAAGCTACAGGTACGAAAATCTTTCAAAAATTTTGTTAAAGAAATACCTGCCATCCTAACAAAATCGTTATCGTAAGGTCTCTCCTTTTATTAGGCGTACACAAACAAAGTCTCTAGATATCGTAAAATCACACATCTTTGAAAGGCAAGTTAGAAGGTTGAATATCTGAGTAATTAACAGTAATTTTTTCTTAAAAAAAGGAATTTAATGCTTTTAATCTAAGATTAAAGCATTAATTAAGAAATTGGCAAAGGCTCAGGAAATGAGTACAAAGCTAAGAGATTTTAGTCTTAAAAGATTTTAGTCTTTGCAGCCATTTTATACCTTTATTGGCAAAACTACGAAAGGAATGCCATCTGCATACAATTTTCTCTGTGATGCGAAGACAGTATAGTTGTGTAGCCACCTTGTGAGTATCGAATCATTCGGGAAGACTATCTGTCCACCAAAGAATACGGCATTAGGGAACTTCTTTAATATCTCCGGTGCCAGTTTTGTAATCTCTTCAACAACGTCAGTGCCTACTGCAGTAAAACCTTCGGCATAGTAACCGTGTGATGAAATTAATTTTACGTACTTATCTACGTCTTTACATACTTCGGTCTGGAGTTCTTTAATTTCTTCTGCTCCTTTGAACACACCAGCATCGATTACACCAATTTGTACAAATACAAAATTCTTGTACATTCCACCAAATAATTTGAATATAGTGGATAGTGCCTGCATCCCCAAACCATTAAAACCGTTCACAAGAAGCACTGCGGTCTTATCTTGCATGTTAGTCTTATCAGGCATATCATTCTTAATCAGATTCATATCTTCAGGAGAATTGATGGTCTTTGCATTCAGTTCTTTAATCAGCTCTGAGGTATTGTCGTAATGGCGTCTTATGAGAATAACAACTCCAGCAAAGGCGCCTATTATAAGCAGTGTTACCCATCCGCCTTCGCCAAACTTAACGGCTATTACTGACATCAATATCAAAATTGTCATAAGCAGCCCGGTACCATTGATAACGAATCTCTTTTTCCAGTCTTTCACCTTCGTTTTAACTTGCCACCAATGACGAACCATACCTGCCTGAGACAGAATAAATGTTATGAAAACTGCTATGCTATAAAGGACTACCAGGCGTTCGACCGATCCCTGGGTCAGAAAGACCATAGTTAATGCTGAGATGCCCATTATTAAGATTCCGTTTTGTGTTACAAGTCTATCACTCAGCGTTGCGAACCTGGTAGGAACCCATCTATCCAGTGCCATGTTTGCCAGTACTCGTGGACCGTCTATAAATCCAGTTTGTGCGGCTACAAACAAAAGTCCTGCTTCAGATACAAGAGTCGCTATTACAAAGTAGTGACCTAAAGTTCCCCACGGTCTGGTAATATTCTCAAAAAGAATAGCATTCAGAGTTTTTCCAGATTCTGGAGAAACATGGTAAAATATGTAAGTAAGCATTAATCCTGCTGCCATAAATGCCAGCGAAATCGCCATTAGATGCATAGTTCTCTTAGCAGTGTGCACTCTAGGTTCTCTCATTACCGGAACTGCATTACTTACGGCTTCAATTCCTGTATATGTTCCTGCACCCATGCTATACGAATGTAGGATAATAAAAATCAACGCTGAGAGCCCTGCACCGGATGCTATATTATGGACATCAGTTACAGTATTACTCGCCACCGTCGGCATATTTGCTGCATGGAAATAGAGAGCATATATTATTAGGATGACATGAGCAATTACGAATAATGCGAATATAGGTATTAAAAATATAATTGATTCTTTAATCCCTCTTAAATTCAATAATATAATTGTCATAATTACAAAAAGAGCAAATCCTAATTTGAATACATGCCAGCCTGATGGTAGAAAACTTAACATGGCATCTACACCACTTGCTATCGAAATAGCAATCGTAAGGACATAATCTATAAGGAGTGCACAGCCAGAAAGCATTCCAAGAGACGGGGATAGCAATTTGCTGGCAACCAGATATCCCCCACCACCAGTAGGGAATAATTCAATTATCTGTGAATAGCTAGTACTTATTACAAAAATAGTTAGTATAATACTCAGTGCTACAAATATGGCAAGGTAAATATGATCTCCCAATGCCAGGTATGCTTCTTCTGGACCATATGATGCAGAAGACATTGCATCAGATCCAAGACCGACCCATGCGAAGAGCGCTATTAAAGAAACTTTATGGAAAATATCAGTATCAAAAGGGTTACGTGGCTCTCCAATAATTAAAGTTTTTAATGACTTTAATTTCTTATTCGGTGTTCCGTTATCTTGCATTCTTATTAGCCTTCGTTTTATTCTTGGTTATGTTCGTGAGTAATTGATCATTTCCCAAAAAACGAGTACATTTTCATTATTTTCCAAAAATGTAGAGAGGTTCTTCTGCCCACGTTTTTCAAAAACTCACGCCTATTACCTATTTTTTAGTCGTTACTAACAATTATAAAGACCTCAAATTCACACAAGATTATTCAACTCACAATCTGAGTCCTAGTATTTGGACTTATTCAGTGTATCCAAATTTTTAAAAATGTTTCACAAAACCATGATGCTTTACTTGCTACTGCTTTTGGGATATTATTCAAAAAATTATATAATCACCGATTGAATTATAAAGAAGTGAACTTTTTATGAATATATGGGGTCGAAAAGCAGAGAAACTCTTTTAAGGTATATTCAGACATTTGTTACAATAGAATTGATTCAAAAAATTTAAGTTTTTCACATACAATTAAATATCCCTTTTAAATATTAATGATAATATTATTGTTTAGGGGATTGAAAACTATTTACCCTCAAATTGAGGGATGAAAATAATTTTAAAAATTTTTCGATTGGAACTAATTCCATCTTGATGGGGGAAAAGAATGAGATCTGGGCTTATTCTTTTGATGGTTTTATTTAGCATATTTCTGGTAATCGGATGTACGAGTAAAGGCGAGACATATTACGTTAAAATTGAGAATTCTCAATTTTATCCAGATTCAATCACAATATCTTCCGGTGATACTGTAAGATGGACAAATCTTGACTCAACTAATTACACGGTCGTGGGAACTGATTTCTCATCCGGTAACATAACAAGTCAGGATTCTTACGATCATACATTCACGAAAACGGGGACTTATAATTACTACTGCTCTATTGAGCCTTCCATGAAGGGTGTTGTCATCGTAAAGTGAACTACCACTCAGCTAAACAGGCTGTTTGACAATTATTACTGGTAATAAAAAAGTGCTAAAAAAAGCAAATAAGACCTTTAATTCAAAAAAGAAGGAATTCTTTTATTACTGAGGGTAATTGTAGGACCACTTGTAAAGACTCAGGGGTTTTACGCTTCGTCCTATAAAAATAGATATCTTAAACGCTCTGAACCTTAAGCTATTCCTCTACATAAAGAGTATTCCTTATAATATGCCCTTTTAAGTTCCCTTTTCCAAAGAATACTTAAGTAAGCAGGTTAATTTATTTTGAATCAAGCTTTTTTTTTCGAGGGAACCTTATGAAAGCAATAGTGATAGGGGCAGGCGAGGTTGGATATCATATTGCAAAATTTCTTTCCGCCACACACGATGTAATTGTTGTCGAAAAAGATGAGGATGTCGCACGAAGGGCCGATGAACTCGATGTACAGGTTCTGGAGGGAAATGGTGCAAACGCTGATATTCTCGCCAATATTATTCACGATGCGGATATTCTGGTTGCTGTCACAGGCGTTGATGAAGTCAATATTGTTGCCTGTATGACTGCAAAACTCATCATAAGGTCTCATCCAGGATGGAAAGAAACAAAGACAATTGCAAGGGTTAGCAACCCTGATTATATCGATGTGCCTGTAACTTCAAGGTCTCAGGTTGGAGTCGATACAATGATCTGTCCTGAACTTGCGCTCGCCTCGGAGGTTGCCGAGGTCCTTTCGAGCCCGTCAGCTATAGATACAGAGGTCTTTGCCGGAGGAAAAGTTCAGATGATGGAATTTGCCATCCGGCATGAAGGCAAACTTATAGGAAAGCAGATTCAGGACCTCATGCTTGATGATTGCTGCATTGTCAGTGCGATTTTTCGAGAGCATGAAATAATTATTCCTCATGGAAATGATCTAATTAAGGCAAACGACCACATGGTAGTTGTAGGCAAGCCCAGAGCTCTGGAAGAACTTGGCCGTGTCTTCGGAAACGTGGAGCCTCACAGAAATAGAATTCTCCTGATAGGCTGCGGTATTGTGGGTTTTTATCTTGCCAAATTGATAGACAAAGATGAGAACGCCGACCTCAAGATTATCGAGTACAGGAAGAACCGCTGCATAGAAGTGGCAGAGATGCTGGAAAACGCCCTTATTTTAAATGGGGATGGCACTGACGTCAACCTTCTGAGGGAAGAGAATATCGAAGACATGGATGTCGTGCTTGCAGTTACGGACAATGACGAAAAAAATCTTCTGTGCTCGCTTCTGGCAAAGCAAATGGGGGCAAAGAAAGTGATCGCAAGAGCTGACCGCCCTGACTATGTGCCTCTTTTTGAAATGATTGGGATTGATATGGCAGTCAGCCCCAGGGAAGCAACCGTAAATGAAGTGCTTAAGCTTACAATGGGAAAAGGTATCGAAAAGCTTACCATGCTGGAAGGCGAAAAGGCGGAAATCATAGAGTACACGACTTCAAAGTATTCGAAAATTATAGGAAAGTCCCTCAACAAGGTCAAGTTCCCTAAAGATGCAATCGTTACCACTATTGTTCATAATGATGACATTATCATACCTAGAGGAGATTCCATAATTCGAGAAGGAGATAGGGTAATAGTTTTTGCGCTTTCTTCCGCGGTTTCGGCAGTGGAAAAATTTTTTAAGTAAATAATATATATAAAAAATTCAAAACAGTATATCAGTTTTTAAAATCGAGGGACCACATGAATTTTAGAGTTGTCTTATATGCACTTGGTGGTGTGCTCCGGCTCCTGGGACTGATCATGGTAGTCCCTCTCGGAGTTGCATATTATTACGGAGAGAGCTTAACTCCTTTCCTGGTCTCGATTCTAATAACTACCCTTACAGGTTTTCTCCTGCTCACCTATAAGACTGAAGAAGAATGGATGCGCAAAGAGGGTTTTGCAATCGTTGCCCTGAGCTGGCTTGCAGCCGCTGTTTTCGGTGCAATTCCTTTCATGCTGGATGGGATTTCTCCCTTAAACGCAATCTTTGAATCCATGTCCGGATTTACCACTACAGGTTCAACAATTCTTACTGACATAGAAAACCATCCAAAAGGCATCCTTTTCTGGAGAGGAATGATCCAGTGGCTTGGTGGCATGGGTATTATTGTGCTTTTCATCGCTATCCTCCCCAAACTCGGAGTTGCAGGCCGCCAGCTTTTTCGGGCCGAAGCGCCTGGGCCTACTGAGGATAAGCTA
Source organism: Methanosarcina sp. DH1 (assembly GCF_020804205.1). NCBI lineage: Archaea > Methanobacteriati > Methanobacteriota > Methanomicrobia > Methanosarcinales > Methanosarcinaceae > Methanosarcina > Methanosarcina sp. DH1. The sequence continues at coordinate 19,280 of NZ_WJBJ01000028.1, forward strand.
AAGCCAAGGGTAAAGGAAACTGCAAGAATTCTCTGGGTAGTCTACTTTGCAATTTCCCTTCTTCAGGTTATTGTCCTCCTGCTTGCGGGAGTCTCCCTTTATGATTCTGTTAATCATACTTTTACTACAATGGCATGTGGAGGGTTTTCCAATTACGCTCTAAGCGTTGAAGCTTTTAACAGCCCCCTTATTGAGTTCATAATAACCTTTTTCATGTTCATTGCTGGTGCAAACTTTGCGCTTCACTATCGGGCAATTTACATAGACAAAAAGTTTCTTTTTAAAGACGATGAATTCCGTTTCTATACAGTCCTGGTCCTTTCAGCAACCGCGATTCTTGCTATTCTGCTCTGGCGGGATATGGGCACAGGATTTTTTAACTCATTCAGATTTGCCATTTTTCAGATAGTTTCGATCATGACAAGTACAGGATTTGCGACAACAGATTTTAATCTCTGGTCCGATTCTGCCAAAATGGTACTTATAGTGGTGATGTTTATTGGAGGCTGCGCCGGTTCTACAGGTGGAGGCATGAAGGTTGTGCGTGTCCTTATTCTCCTCAGGCACAGTCGAGCGGAGTTGTTCAAGGCCATTCATCCTAGAGCCATAAAAGCCGTTAAATTTAACAATAAAAATGTGCCCGATGAGATTGTCAATTCGATTGTTTCATTTGTTGTCATATATCTGCTTGTCTTTCTCTTAAGCACCCTGATCCTCTCGGTCCTGGGCATGGATATTATAACTTCATTTACTGCATCCATAGCTACGCTTGGTAATATAGGGCCGGGTCTGAATGTCGTAGGTCCAATGGGCAGTTTTGCTCCTATTCCACCTCTGGGTAAACTGGTCCTTATTGCAAATATGTGGATTGGTAGGCTTGAAGTCTATACTGTAATTCTACTTTTTACGCCTGAGTTCTGGAGCAAGTAATCGCCCGAGTCCCGTCACCTGAGTTCCGTCACCCGAGTCCCGTCTCGGGAGGACGGGGCCGTTTCGCTCACTTCGTTCGCTCAAGCGGAGTAATCCCTGGAAAAAGGTTATATTTTCAAAGCTCTCAGGAGAGCTAATTTACTCAAATTTCTCTGGGATTATAAACAAATGTCTCACCAGAGCTAAAAACGTGATGCTGAGACAGATTGAGCATTTATCCCACGTCTGAAAATGCGGGGATTCTGCTTCGGTGTTCCTAAAAAAGAAGTCTAATAAATGGAAGAAAGTGCCTGGGCTTCCAGGCGTTACATCTTACTCTATATTGCATTTAGTCTGCGTTCATCTTATTCTTTACCACTTCTTTTGCGGCGTCTTTGAAAAGTACTCGAAGGTCCCAGAGAAGTTTTTTATTGGCTTTAAAGAGGGCCTGTAACAGGTCAAGAAGGCTCATTCTCTCGAATTTTACATTTTTCAGGGAATAAGCAAGCGAATTCAGGTCCTCGTCGCTTAGATTGATAAAGCAATTCTTTACGATGAGGCTCATGTCTATTTCGTGACCCAGGGTTGCTCTCCATGGTTTCTCATAAACTTCTTCGAGTTTTTCGAAGGAGACATCTCCTGCGGATATAGCTGTATATGCAGCTTCTCCTGCCATCTTTCCGGCATCCATTGCGTTAAGAATTCCACCGCCTGTGATAGGGTCGGATTGGCGGGCAGCGTCTCCGATCAGCATAAGTCCGTTAGTGGAAGTTTTCTCAATGCTCCCAGAAACCGGAACTCCTCCGAAAACCATCTCGACTATCCTGGCATCGGGAAATTTCGTTTCCAGAAATTTGTTAAGATAGTCTACAGGTCTTGGTTTGAATTTTCCAGTCTTGCTCCCGAGAATCCCGATCCCTACATTGGCTTTTCCACCGCCTTTGGGAAAGACCCATATATAGCCGCCCGGTGCAATTTCATTACCTATGTAAAATTCGCAGTGGTGCTGGTCTATGTTCAATCCAGCTATCAGGTACTGGGCACATGTTTCTATATCTATCGGCTTTAAAGAGGTATCAATGCCTGCCCATCTGCCTACCTTTGATTCTACCCCGTCAGCACCTATTACTATCTTGGCCCGTACATCGTATTCTTTTCCAAGATGCATGAGCCTGGCTCCTTTGACAAAATCGTCTTCAATGATAAGTCCGGTTGCTCTGGTTTTTACCCTCACTTCCGCCCCGGCTTCGGCGGCCTGTTCTGCAAGTGCCCGGTCAAACACTTTTCTCTCAAGGACGTAGCCTACTTCCCCACCAGCGATTTCTTCTGCCATCTCTATCTTTGTACCATCCGGCGCGTAAATATGGGAGGCATTAAGGTCAGCACAAATCCATCTATTGTCAATTTCCACGTGTTTTTTGAGATATACTTTGCTCACGCCTTCGGCACAGCGTACAGGGTCACCTATCTCCTGGCGTTTTTCGATTAAAAGTACATCCAGCCCTTTTTCGGCTGCAGTTCTGGCGGCAATGGAACCTGCAGGCCCTGCTCCTATAACTAAAACATCATAACTGTCCTTCATTTCATTACCTCAATTGCTCCGACAGGGCAGATTCGATCGCATATCCCGCACGTAATGCACGTACTTTCGTCTACTTCGACCCAGGTCTCTACAAGTTCGAGTGCTCCTTTAGGGCAGACTCCCACACAGGCACCACAGTATCCACATTTATATCTGTTTATATTAAGGCTCACCAGCTCACCTGTACATTTTAAAATTAATATATAATGCTTAACCAGTAAAAATCTTCTTTCTTGCAAATGCTGTGGCATGAACCGAAAGGCATCACAGTATAATGCCACATTATTTTCCATGAAAATCTCTAACACCAGTATAAAGTTTCTCATGTTTCATGCATGTGCCAAAGGCTCTGAGGGTTTCTACTGATTACTTAAATAGAGTCCTGAAAGTTCTTTTTAACCGTTATAATTTTAAACTTTTATTTTTCGGTCAATGAATATTTTTTGAATTTCCGAGGTCTAGTTTTCATATCTAACTTCTTCCTCAGAAAGATCAGATTTGAATTCAGATTTACATTTTGTATGGTTACTCTTCTGAATAGTTTTCACAATTAATGTATTTGTCCAGTTAAAGTTATTGGCTCTATTGAACCAATTTATTCGATATAAAAATTTCATTCAGTTAATTTTTTATCTAATATAAATATTTTGTATTACACCACCGAATTATATTTTTACCTTTTAGAAAATTTTCATTCTTTCCTTTGTAGGAGAAATCAAGGTGTTTCTCTTTCCAGAACATCCAGGGTTTTCTTATCAAACTCCATGTTTTTCCTATATTGTTTTGAATACTTTGCCTCCACTCCTTCTCTATGAAAATTGTTATAAGTGCAGAAGGGAATCACTTTGCCATCAGGAGTAGCATAGTGGATTCCGCAGTTTTCAACCCTTTCCAGATCCAGGTTGTAGAGGTCCTGAAAGTGCATAGCTCCAAGGAAAAGTGATTTTCTGTGAAATTGAGCAGCATGCTCTCTTGTACCGTTTTTAAGAAAATTATTTATGAGGGGGACTATCTTAAGATCTTTTGGACTCCTGGCTTCATCAATGTAGCGCGGTACATTGCGGAGAACTTTTGCAAGTTTCGTTACGTTAGAACCTTGTCCCTTAAATTCTGGAGTAATACTTTCAAGGAACTCAAGTAACCCATCCACGTCTACGAACTCGTTTATAGGAATTAGTCTTCCCTCTCTCTCAAAGACATAAGTGGCAGCTCCACAGAGAGGATGCACTGTGAACTCGGGAAGCGGGACCTTTCGCACCGCACTCACGAATCGGATGATGGGGACTGCGGCAGATGCAGGATACCAGGCTGAGCTGGGAATTTCTCCTTCGGTTTGTTCTTCCAGGAGTGATACTAGATCGGGAATTGTTATTCTCTGTTCTTTTCGCATGGCCTGATCAATGCGGCCTGCGAATGCTACCGGCTGGAAGTTTACACCTCTCACTACGTCCTCATTTCTAGCCGCAAAGCGGACAATATCTCCAACCTGGTGGTCATTAACGCCTTTTATCAGGGTGGGCACGAGCACAACACTACTCAGGCCGGTCTGCCTGCAATTTTCAATAGCTTTTTGTTTTACAGGAAGGGCATTAAATCCTCGATTTTTTATGTATGGTTCTTCTGAGACTCCGTCAAAGGATAGGTATACAGTATGGAGCCCTGCGTTCTTTAAAGCTTCACAGTATTCCTGGCTTTTTGCGAGCCTGACACCATTAGTTGCAATCTGGATCTGTGTAAACCCAAGCTCTTGAGCCGTTTCGATAATTTTCGGAAGGTCTTCCCGGACTGTAGGCTCTCCTCCAGCAAATTGGACGGCATAACAGGGAACAGGTTTTTGATTCCGGAGAGTCAGCAGCATTTCTCTTATCTGTTCAAAATCTGGCTCGTATATAAAGCCACTTGCTTTGGCATTAGCAAAGCACACCGGACAACTAAGATTACAACGATTGGTAACATCGATGTTTGCAAGCAAAGTCCCGGTTTTATGTTTGGAGCAAATTCCGCAGTCCCAGGGACAGCCATTAGAAGTAAGAGTCGACTCACTGGAAACTCCATTGCCTACATAAGAATAGCGTCTGAACCTGTCGTATAGTTTGCTGTCCGACCAGTAAATGTCCATAAATGTTCCATGTTCGGGGCAAGTTTTTTTCAACATTATCTTGCCGTTTTCTTCAAACATAATGGAATCAATAACTTTTTTGCACTCTGGACAAACAGATAAAATGTGTTTCATTCAAACACCTTATACACATTATTGATAATGATCAGGTTTTTTTCAAAAAGCCTGCTTTCTCTTAAGGGGATTCTCTTCATCCCTTTTATTAGCTCTACACATCTCTTTTGTTAGCTCTACATATCTCTTTATTAGCGCTAGACATCTCTTTTATTACTCTACACATCCCTTTTATTAGCTCTACACATCTCTTTTATTAGCCCTACACATCCCTTTTATTAACTCTACTCGTCTTTTTTTACAATATTTTCTGTCAGGAGATCAATAAAAAAATCCATAATCTTCGGAAAATCTTCATCCCCAATTTCGTTCCTGAAACGTGTGAGGGAAAAAACCGCGAATGTGGTTTCGGCAAGAATCCTGGCATCTTTGTCTATAAGGAGACCAGCATCTGCCCACTCTTCAAAAAAAGGCAGAATCATTGCCACGTTTTCTTTATGAATATTTCTAATTTTTTCTTCCGAAGACAGGAAGATTGTCAGCTCAACGTACTCTTTTTCTATGAAAACTTTTTTCCAGACTGGGTGGTTATTCACTATATTCAGCAAGTAATGGAGGTAAGCTCTTACAGCTTTATCAGGTTCTGTCCTGTATTTCAGGAATGAATTTTCGAGTAAGTTGTCCTTTAAAGCTTCTCGCTCTTCTTTAAATATCTGTAGAAAGAGATCCTCTTTACTACTGAAAAATGAATAAAAAGAACTCTTTGCAATTCCCAGGTCTTTAGTAAGATCTTCAATGCTTGTTTTTTTGATCCCGTATCTTGCAAAGCAATCTTTGCCCCGGTCTATAATTTTCCTTCTTATAATCTCTCTTTCTTCATCTGTAAAAGATCTCATAGCTTTCCTCTGAAAATAGCTCTCTCAGATTTTGCTGACTCCGTAATCTTCTAACTTATCCATTCAAGAGCTAATTTATTAATCTCAATGAATCATTTGTTTTTTTATTCATAGCTTAATAGGGATATTATTTATTTAAAGTTATTGGCTCTCCGCTGTTTTGCGTGGGTTGAAAATAATTGCTTACTAAAAAGTATTCAGATAAAATATGAAAACATCAAGCTTGAATGTGATTTTTCAACAACAATTTTTTTTCATGTCTTATATATGATACTTCAACATTCAGGAGCTAGATGTAAGTTACCCATTCGAAATAGCGAAGAGCCTTGATGACAGAAAAAGAAATAAAATATATAACTTATTAATATAAATTTAACAGTTCTTGACTTTCACGACTCTCTCAACTAACAAAAATAGAAAAATAAAAAGAAAACGAGGTCAAATCACAGGTCAAATCACAGGTCAAATCACAGGTCAAATCACAAGGTCAAATCACAAGGTCAAATTCTGTTTTCGTTGCCATTTGCGGATGCTTTATAGTATGTTGCTTGTAGTTCAGACACTTATAGTTCCATTAGTGGATGTGTGATTCTGAGCTATTTTTTGTTTTCGCAGGGGATCACTGGTCGTAGTCGTGTTTCCCTGAGTTGTGTTTCCCTGAGTTGTGTTTGTTCCATTTGATATAATCTTTAGAGTACCCTGATTTGAAACAGTTGATGTATTACTTTTGCTGTTATTGTATGTAGTATAGGTTATCTGGTTTGCTTCCGAACTGGGTTGATGCGGTGCTACGTAAGTTGATTTCCTGATTACAGGTTTTGTTATATTTTCAGTTTTTTCAGTGTTATTGTCTTCCGCAACAGTTTCATTGGTTTTTTCGGTTACGTTTGATGCTTCAACAGGTGAGGGTGTTTCTGCTACTGCTGGAGCGGTCTGGTTTGAGATACCTGGAGTTTCATTACCTGAAACTTCATCTTCTGAAACTGAATTTTCGGAAGTTTCGTTTCCTTGATTTGTTGTCTTTTCGGAACATCCGGCTGCAAAGACAACAGTAGCAACAACAAGGAGCATTGCTACAATTTTCAAACTTTCTTTCATTAATAATACCTCTAAAATCCCTTTTTATTTCAAAAATGTGGCTACTTCATAGATTTCATACAAGTTCATAATTCCATACATTTTGAGCTTGTTTCAGAGTTTCTTAAGCATGAGGGACATTATTCCTGGTTTTGAAGGCTTCATTGTCTGGGGCATAAACATATTATCCATACCTGAACCACCAAACATTTCATCATTGACACGTTTGTTTATTTCATCAAAAATCATCTTGTAGGCGGTGCAGTGCGGGTCTACACCCTTTATCTCGCCATCGGTGGGCACTATTGCATTGTACGGGCATCCGCCTCTGCAATATTTGATATGGGCGCATTTGCTGCATGCAGTATCCACATATTCTTTATACTGGTGCATCTGCTTCCAGGCTTCGGATTTAGCAAGGTCTGCCATTGTCGGGCGGTCATAAACATTGCCCATAACATATTCAGGCATCCCAACAAAGCGATAGCAGGGATATATGTTTCCTTCAGGGCCAACTGCAAAGGTATCTCCCATGCAATCAACATAAGTACAGACCGTCCCCCTGCCTGTGAATACACATTTGCACAGCTGATCAATGTTCATAACGTCAATCCGACCCAGGTTTTCCAGGTATCTGTCCAGAAGATAGATTAACAATTCTCCGTATTCCTCAGGAGCAAGAGTCCATTTATCAGGATTATCACCTTTTAAAGAAGGAAGGCAAGGGTGCAGCTTGAGCGTCAATCCTTTCTCAAGATAAAAATTGAAAATGTCTTCCTTTTGTTTTACAGAATGCGAAGTGAAAGTGGTAATGAACCTCACATTAAGCCCATGCTCCCTGGCAATTTCATAACCTTTCATGGTTCTGTCGTAGTACCCTTTTCCTCTCTGCAGGTCATTAAGTTCCTTTGGGCCGTCCAGGCTGGAGCCTATCGGAACTCCATACTCCGCAAAAATTTCAGCTATTTCAGGGGTCATTTTCCAGAGGTTTGTCTGTATCGCAAACGCGATTTTCCTGGGACTCAAACCCTCAACCAGAAGAGGCAATGCTTCCCGATAAAATTTTGCCCCTGCCAGAAGTGGTTCTCCACCGTGGAAAGTAAAAGTTACGGCATCTCCCCTAAAAGTTTTAAGCCACTCAACCACTTCTTTTATTGTTTCAATGCTCATTATCGGGGACTTTTCTTCGGAACTCCAGCAGTAGCTGCAGTTAGCAGGGCAACCAAGGGTCGGGATAAGCATCACATGAAAAGGCATATTTAAAGCACCTTTTTTTTAAGCTTCTTTAAATTATTAGTACTTTTCTAAGTTCTAGTGAGAAAAATAAGGCTGAGATACTCTTTAATATTTTATATACTCAGTTTCTATAACTTCTTCGACTCAACCTCTTCGAAATTTCTCTTTACTTTTTTGTCAATCAGGAGTTTATATTAAGTTCACCCAAATTCCACAATGTTTTATCCCAAAATTATTTCGCTTTTTTAATTTTTTTATTTCAAATATATATAGTATACAGTTGGCCCCAGTTGGCCCACTATTTTACTACAAATTCTAACTTGTTTTATTACAGACGAAGTCGGCAGATATCGCTTCAGGTTGAGGGCAAGAATCGGGCAGATCATAGCTTTAAGCCAGTTACAAACGAAAAGAAGGCTGCCTGAAAGGCATCAAGTCAGTAAAATTAAGTGCCGCAGGTGTACATATCGTTATACTTGAAGATGAACCTGAAATGGACTGAAAGTGCAATTAAAATATAAGTGCATGAATTTAAAAATAAAGGCAAAGGTCTAAAAGTCTCAGCGCAATTTTCGGAATTCGATTCCTTCAAACCTGCAAGTTGCAATTCTTCCCTCGCGAAAAGCATACAAGAAAACTTTAAAAAGAGCATAAAGCCTGAAGTAATAAGCAATCAGAACAGAAGAGCGAAACCCGCTGATATATACGATTTTCTTATCGTCCCTGACCGAATCGTCCAGGAACTTTACCATTCCGTCAAAAGCATCCCTTTTAAGTGTACTTCCTTTTGACAGGCGGGGCCCTAAAACTACCACATCTTCTTCCATGCCATCTGCACTTTCCGTTCCTTCTACAAAACCGTAATTGAAAATTGTGGGCAGAGGGGAAAAGAAAACCCTTTCATAGCCATTTTCGGTTTTGTTATATTTCCAGAAACTGTATTTCGGAGTCTCTATAACAATTTTCATGGGAAATAGTCCTGCCTGCATTATTAAGGAATAGCCGTTTAAGCTTTCTTCTGGGCTTTATCTTTTTCCATACTATCTCAGCCTTTTCCCAAAAAGCATATATTAAAAATGCTTCCTAAAAGCAGAACTACAATCTGAAACTAAGATCTGAAACTAAAATCTAAAGTGAAAGTTTGCAATCTGATAAGTAGAGGCATATGAATGAGTTTCCGAAAAAAGGTGAGCTTGCAGGATGCAATGAGAGGAATAGTTGAAGAACCCCTGCTTCCTATGGTTCCAAAACGTTTTGATTATATCGGGAACGTGGCCGTAATCTCGATTCCTCCGGAACTTGGGGCTTATAAAGAAGCTATTGCCTCAAAGCTATTTTCCATGCGAGGTAATACGCGGGCCGTGCTTAATACGGTGAGCAAACTCGAAGGAGAGCACAGAGTTGCGGACTTTGAGCTTCTTCTTGGGGAAACGACTGAGACTATTCACAGGGAAAACGGCTATGCCTATAAGCTGGACGTCAAAAAAGTCTTTTTTAATCCCCGTCTGTACTCTGAGAGAAGGCGGGTAGCTTCAAAAGTCAAGTCGGGAGAAAATATCATAATTCCTTTTGCCGGAGTGGGCCCTTTTGTGCTTCCTGCTGCAGGAAAAGGAGCAAGGGTTTATGCTATCGAAATAAATCCCGATGCCTGTACCTGCCTGCGAGAAAATATCCGGATTAACAGGCTTGAAGGGCAAGTAACCGTAATCCAGGATGATTTTGAGAATCTTTTTCGGACTGGGGAGATTTTCCAGATACTTGATTCAAAAACCCATAAAGAATCTCAATATGGCGAACGTAGTGGGAATTGCGAAAAAGTCAGAGATAGTAAAAAAATAGAAAACAGCGATAAAGTAGGAAATAAGGCTTTTTCTGGCCTGTCCGCCTGCCCAGTTCCCGGCAAGGGAAAAAATAAAGAGCTTCAAGTTCCAGGCATCGGGTTTGATAGAGCCATAGTGCCTACACCATATGGAATGGACCATTTTCTTGTTGAGATCTCAAAACTTGTCAGGAAGGAAGGGCATATTCACTTCTACACTTTCAAAGCCGAATCTCAGATTCCTGGGCTGATCGACGAATACAAAAAAATTGGGCTTGAAGTAGAACTGTACAGGCGGGCTGGAAACGTTGCTCCAGGCATCAGCAGGTGGGTTTTTGACCTTAAAAAAATAGTGTGAAGAAAGAAAGTGTAGAGACTTGAGTTATTAAACAATTATAGATTTTCAGTCTCATTGAGTAGATATTTTCAGTCCTCATTGGGTAGGTCTTTTCAGTCTCATTGGGCAGATCTTTTCAGTCTCATTGGGTAGACATTTTCAGTCCTCAAGCCCGATATGTTTAAGAAAGTGATGATAATGTTCAGGCGGCAGCCGCGAATAAAAGGCCCTGGTTACAACTTCGTTCAGGGAAGGGTGAATATCCATACCCTGCATTATTGGTTCAGGACTTCTTGACTCCGTATACATGAGAGGAATTATCTGATGGATCAGGACTGAAGCATGAGGGCCTATTATGTGGGCTCCCAGGATTTTTTCTTCCTCCGAATCCAGAATCACTTTTACGAAATAATCCCTGATTTCCATAGCGGATCCTTTTGCAGTATCTTCAAAAAACTTGAGGCCTATGAGGATTCTTTTCTCTCCATACTTTTCTACGGCTTCCTGCTCTTTCATGCCTACTCCAGCAATTTCAGGGCAGGAAAATACTGCGTGCGGTACGGCATGATAGTCTGCCTTTACTTTTTCTTTCAGGACCGCATTAAGGTAAACTATTCCGGACTCATAGTTTGCTACGTGCTTTAGCAGGTATTTTCCATTTGCGTCCCCAAATGCCCAGATATTCGGTTGTGAGGTCTCAAGAAACTCGTTCACCAGAATCCAGCCCTGGGTATCGGTTTTGATCCCGGCTCTTTCGGGGTGGAGAATATCGGTATTCGGAGCTCTTCCTGTTGCCACAAGGATCTCGTCTACAGTGACTTTTACTTCCTTTCCAGAATTTCTATCCCTTGCAACAACCGTTTTCTGCCCGTTGTCTTCTTTTCTAACCTCTATAGCTTCGTGGTTTGTAATGATCTGCATGTACTCCGACATCTTCATACTGGCAAGCCTGGAGATCTCGGGTTCCTCCTGTGGAAGAAACTGGAAATTTCGTCCTATCACTGTGACACTGGCCCCCATAGCTGAAAAAAAATGCCCGTATTCGGCTGCAATGAAACTCCCTCCTAAGATGGCGAGCTTTTTTGGGCATTCCGTGAGCTTAAGCATAGTATCACTTGTAAGGTATCCTGCTTCTTCGAGGCCTTTAATGGGAGGAATTGAAGGTTTTGAGCCGGTACAGAGAAAGATCATGTCGGAGTGGAGTGTTTTTTCACCTACTTTCAGGGTATAAGGTGAGATAAACTCCGCACTTTCGTGATAGTAATCAAGATACGGGTCGTCGGCCAAACTATTCCTTATTGCCTCTATGTCTTCTCCAATTCTCCTGCGCATCCTTTCCATAATGGCAAGGAAATCGATGTCTTTTAGTTCAAGCTTAATTCCAAAAATAGATGCAGTTTCAATTTCCCGGATTAGTTCGGCAGGATAAAGCAGGATTTTTGAAGGAATACACCCTCTGGTAAGACAGATCCCGCCTGGTTCATCTTTGTCGATAACGGCAACTCTCATTTTCGGTTTTGAATCAAAAATAGGATTTATGTAGTTCATTGCAGAACCCGTACCTATTATAATAAGGTCGTAGTTTTCTTCCATACTTATCCCTCACCGCATAATATGTAGCATCCAGCTTTGCTGGCTATAAATAATATACAATTTATTCTGGTTATATTTATGGATTAGAATTTTAAATAATTTATAGAAAGAAACATAAAGGCAGTGTGTCAATTTTTATTGTAAACTCTCAAATTTCAATAAGTCATCGGGTAGAAAATTCCATATCTGAAATCAGTTTTTTCTATAGTATACAAAAACTGGACTTCAAATTTGCATCAAATTTGAGATACTGCGAAGAAGAGAAACCTTGAATAATAAAATGTGAGGCAAAAGTTATTTTATTCATCGAATAATCTCTATAGGACTTGAAGTATTTGCGTAAATTTCCCTTGATTACAACTGCTAAAACCGATCGTTTTAAATTTTGATACATATTTTTAGACAATCTTTGAAAGAAAAACAACTACTTATTTATAAAGATAAGCCTATTGTATGTAACTTTCCATAATGAATAAAAACAAAAGATGTCTTATAATGAACAGAGCTGCCAGATTCACTAAAAACGGGGATTTCTGCCAGGGAATTCCTGTAATGCATATCCTGTATCTCCTGCTCATTCTTATAGCTCCTTTTGCAGGGATTAATCTTCTTTTTCTAATCTCTGTCATTCTTTTCCTGGGATTAAGGTTTTCTGGAAACCCTATTTTGGGTGACAGAGATGTTATCAGCCTTGTTTTTTCTCTGGCTCTCATGCTCTTTGTTTCCGTGATTTCTGGGGACTTTTCTTATACCTATCCTTTCTACATAGTGCTCGCCGCATTTGCGATTGCGGCAGTCGGAAACCATAAAACCTCTTTTTCTGAAACAGATTCTGTACCTGATTCTAATTTAAGGCGGAAAACAATCAAAAAGAGGAGTTTTTCAATACTCTGGAGCTCGGCTTTCCTGGCACTTCGGATTAGTGCTGCATTCTTTGCCGCAAGCTGGGTTGTCTACTGGCAGAAACTGCCGGTTTCATATAACCTGATTTTCTTCATAGCTGTTATCGGGGCGGTTACCGGTTCTCTTTTCGAGTCAATCCCCTCCAAAATAGACAAGAATATTTCTGTGCCGCTGGGTGCAGGCATGACAATGTGGATTTTTGAAGATTTCAGGTACTGGGTGTCTCCTGAAAAAATGGTAATAGCACTTATATTCTCGTTTATCCTGGGCGTGCTGGCTTACAGGGCGAAGATTGCAGATGTTTCTGCCCTTCTGAGTGCTGCCCTTCTGGGAGTACTGATAATTGTCTTCAGTGGGCTTTCCTGGTACCTGCTCCTGCTCACGTTTTTTATTCTCGGAGGCGGGTTTACAAAGTATAAATATGCATACAAAGAATCCATAGGAATTGCACAGGCTAAAGACGGCATCCGGAGTTACGAAAACGTATTTTCGAATAGTACAGCAGCCCTTGCCCTTGCAGTAGCATACGGGGTTTTCCCGGAGCACAGTCTTCCGATCATCTATGCCTATATGGGTACGGTTGCAACAGCTACCGGAGATACCCTGGCAAGTGAAATAGGGACAACAGCAAAAGGAAGGCCAAGAATGATAACAACCCTCAAACTCTCGGAACCCGGAGTAGACGGGGCCGTATCGTTACTTGGTGAACTTGCTGCAATCTTCGGTTCTGCAGTGATAGGAGTCCTTGCATACTTACTTGGGATCTCGGACAATTTTATATTAACAGTCCTTATTACAACCGCAGGAGGGTTTGTCGGGACAAATGTGGACAGTTTCCTTGGGGCTACGCTTCAGAAAAGGGGAGTGCTCTCAAACAGCGGAGTCAATTTAGTGGCAACCTTTGCAGGAGCAGGGATCTCCGCTGTTCTGTATTTCCTTATAACTTGAACCGGGCACGGAACAGTCTCATTGATTTCTATTTCCTCAGACTCTTTCTGAGACTCTCAGAGCCTTTACAATGGTATTTCATTTTTTTTCATTTTTTCACAACTTTCCCCAAGCTTCAAAAATTGCTCAACATTTTAAAATTATTTCAGTATTTTTGCATATTTTCCCCAGATTCTTACACCTATCCAAGTGTCTCTCTACTTTTACCATAAATTTTTTACTTTTCACATAACCTTTCTACTTTTCTTATGATCTTTCTACTTTTTCTCATAATCTTTCTACATTTTTCCAGAATCTTCACAGATTTTCTCAGGTTGTTCACTACCGAAAAGAAGTATCCATTTATATGTTTATAACATATCCTTAAGGAAACAGGGGTACTGAACCATTCATTTTTCATTTCTTCGACTCTTGATTTTCAAGTTTACAGAAGGTAACCAGATGACAGAAACCGAGTATAAAGATAAGAAAATCCTGCTTGTAATCGCCCAGGAGCAATTCAGGGACGAGGAATGTTTTGTTCCGAAACAGCTTTTTGAGGCTGCAGGACTAAAAGTTACTGTTGCAGCCGAATCTAAGAAAACGGCTAAAGGGACGCTCGGAGGAACAATCAAGCCTGATATCGCGATCTCAGACGCCAGAATTGACGACTATGATGCAATAGTAATCTCAGGGGGCTCAGGCTCTAGAAAATATCTGTGGGATAACAAAGCTCTGCAGGCGCTCGTAAAAGGAGCTGATGACCTGAAAAAGGTGATCTCCGCGATCTGTATTTCCCCTGTAGTACTGGCAAGAACAGGTATCTTGAAGGACAAAGAGAGCACAGTCTTCAAAAGTCCTGATACTGTACGTGAACTTAAGGAATACGGGGCTATCTATCTGGACAGGGAAGTAGTGGTTTCGGGCCGTGTGGTCACAGGGCGAGATCCTGCAAGTGCTGATGCATTTGGAAAAGCCGTACTTGAAGCCCTTAAAAAAGCTTAATTTTTATCAAGGATTCTGAAATGCAGATCTCCTTACCGAAAAAATTGTTTGAGAATTAGATTTCTCCGGTTACCGGATGTGCTTATTATGACAGCGGAACTTGAAGCCATATTGGCTTATCACCAGGCAAGTAAACACAACTTCAAAGCTTATGCTCCGGGTCCTTACCACCTGGACCTGCCTCTCAAGCCCGATCCCTTCCTTAACTATCATGGAACTCGACTTTTTAATCTGGAGATCTGGAACGATGAGCGTATAAAAACTGAGACTTTTCCTGCCTATGAACAGGCTTTCTCACCGGAAAAACTCAAGCCGTATGAGCTGAGTGCGAAATCGATTTCCAGGCTTTTTTTTGACAGTTTTGCTATTTCTGCTTGGAAGAGAGCAGAAGGTACAAAATGGCCTCTTCGCGTTAATCCTTCAAGTGGAAACCTCCATCCTACCGAGGTGTACCTTCTTTCCGGCCCTGTGAAGGGGCTTCTGAAAAACCCGTCTGTCTGCCATTATGCTCCTTTGCCTCATGCCCTTGAACTCAGAGCGGAATTTTCGCCAGAGACCTGGGAGCTATTAAGTTCGGGCTTTCCTGAAGGCACTTTTTTTGTGGGGCTGAGTTCAATTTTCTGGCGGGTTTCCTGGAAATACGGGCTCAGAGCCTTTCGATATGCACAGCATGATATTGGGCATGCAATCGCTGCCCTGACCTTTGCTGCTGCCGGACTCGGCTGGAAAACCAGCCTTCTTGCAGACATGGGCTCGGAAGAGATTGCAGTGCTTCTTGGAATTTCCGGAGAGAAAGGTCCTGAAAAACAGGAACCTGCCTGTCTGCTTGCTGTCTATCCGGCAGGAAAGACCTGTACAAAAGGCAGAATTTCTTCCGGGGCGGTTCCTGCTTTTAAAAATCTTTCCTGGGAAGGTGTTCCTAACAGTTTAAGCCCGGGGCATGTTGAATGGGTAGGTATCGAAAAAGCGGCCTCGTCAGCTCAAAAGAAGGGAACCGATTATTTTGAGAAAAAAGAAGAATCAAATGAAAAATCAAATGAAGAATCAAATGAAAAATCAAATGAAGAATCAAATGAAGAATCAAATGAAGAATCAAATGAAGAATCAAATGAAGAATCAAATGAAGAATCAAATGAAGAATCAAAATCCTATATACAGACTGCTTCATCACTACAAACCAGCAGCTTCGTGAACCTGTCCAAGCTTGATAAAGTTCCTCTGCGCGGAGTTATCCGGGGAAGGAGAAGTGCTATTGAGATGAATAACAGCGCATACCTGGAAAAAGAAACTTTCTATGCGATGCTGCAAAGAACCCTTCCGCAAAACAACCCGATTTTCAATTCTCTTGCTTTTGGTTCCTTTACTCACCTGCTTATTTTCGTAAACCGCGTAAAGGACATACTTCCGGGACTTTATATTTTCCTTCGCAAACCCGAAGAAAAAGAGAGGTTTAAAGCTGCGATCAGGTCGGACTTTTTATGGGAGAAACCGAAAAATTGTCCGTCAGACCTTGAATTTTACCTGTTGATGGAAGAAACTCTGGATTATTTTGCAGCCCAGCTTTCCTGTACACAGAGAAAAGCTGCCGATGCCTGTTTTACTGCCTGCATGCTCTCAAATTTCGAAGAGCCTCTGAACAGGTTCGGGGCCTGGATATATCCATACCTTTTCTGGGAGTGCGGAGTTCTGGGGCAGCTTCTTTACCTTGAAGCCGAAGCATATGGCCTAAGGGGTTGTGGAATCGGGTGTTTCTTTGATGACCCTTTGCATGAGGCTATAGGGCTCAAAGGGCTTGAGTTCCAGGACCTCTACCATTTTGCTGTTGGCTATCCACTTCCGGAGATAGGTGTTATCACTCTTCCTGCATACGAAGAGTAATTTATTATGACTCTTCGTCGCAGAATAGAAACAACTTTTATAAAAATTATGCAATATAACTAAGTAGATTAATTGAGCTGAGTAGGCTGAATGTTTATAATTATTTCAGCCTCTTGCAGCTGATATATAAACGTTTTACATAGCCATAACTTATTCTTTTTCTAGCTCGTCAATATATGGAGCAAGTGAGGATAGAGCCTCAGTTTTTTGGGACTCGGATTTTATTCCGGACGCCATATTAAGGGCTTTTTTAATAATCTCTTCTTTTCTGGGTTCGTCCAGGTGTGGGAGAACATACGAGAGAGCTTCGGGCCTCATGTCCTTATCTTTAAGGCCGAAAGCTAATTGAAGGGCTTGTTCCAGCACCTCTTCTTTTTTCTGCTCATTTAGATATGGAATAAGAGATGAGAGAGCCTGTACCTTTTGATAGTCAGAGAAAATTACCTCTATGAGTTCAAGGGCTCTTTCAATAATAGCTTCATTTTTTAACCCGTAAAGATGCGGTACAAGTGAGGAAAGTATCTGGAATTTCGTGTCTCCATACTGGAGATGGTGTGAGAAGCAAAAGATATTTTCAATAAGCTCTTCTTTGCCTGGTCCTCTCAGGTGAGGGAGAAGTGAGGAAAGGACAAGGGCTCTTTCGTTCTCATCCTGAATATGGGAGGTAGATTCAAGGGCTTTCTCAATAGATTCGGCTTTTTTTGGCTCGTCCAGGTACAGGACAGACAGGGAGAGGGCCTGTGACCTTAAATCTCCATACTGTATCCGGGAGGCAAAATCAAGGGCCTCTTCCATAATCCCTCTTTTTTCCGGATTTTCCAGACTTGAGATTGTCATTAAAAGAGCCTTTGCCGTTTGAACCTTATCTTGAATCTCATTATCTGTTTTTTCAACGTTGGCTCTTGCAGAATCTGTTTTTGTGATATGTTTAATCTCTGCAATTTGCTCAATTCGTAAGTCGCTGGGACTCTTTTCGCCTGTAACTCCCAGACCAGTAACAGGTTTTTCGGTATCTGGCATTCCTTCTCGCTCCATACCCTGAGAAACACCTTTTCTTGTTACGAAGACCTCAAGCAGCCTGTTAAATTCGTCAAACACCTGGATTCTATCAATCAAAGTTTGTTTTGAACCTTGTTCCGAGGTTTGTTTTAGAATCCTGGACGAATTATCTTCGGTCATTAACTTCTGTACTGTTTTATAATCCATAAAAGACGAAACTTCTTTAACTAAATCAGGGTTTTTTTCAAGCAATTTTAATATCTCCTGAATAAAAACTTGCCTTACATCCATATCCGAGGGAGCAACAATCATATCTGCGGCGGCTTCTTTTAATTCAGTGCATTCTGTTGAACACAGTTTTTCCCAGAGCTTTCTTTTAGTCTCCCAAACTCCAGACCCCACTTTTTTGCAGGCTTCTTCAGCCGCTTTTTTAGACCCAACAACCAGATAAGGAATAACAGGTTCGATAAAATCTACTATTTTTTGTGCCAACTGTTTAATTATTACGTCCTGTTGCCGCATTATTTCAGCCTTCTATTTTTATATCCTATCGGATACTATAATTCACAATTATATAAGTACATTATAATTCAGCGTGATACAGGTCCATAGTTAAACAATTTTGGACTAAAAGAATTAATTTGTAATGGCATAAATAAACAATAATATAATGCAATATATCTTTGATTGAGAACCTATCTGATACCCAGAGGTATTTAAGCTTTTTGAAAGGTTAGAAAGTGTAAGCGAAGGTTCATCCCGCTATTAATTGTTTACCTTACACTTGAAGAAAAACAATGTATAATCATATGTGCATTTAAATCTCCTCCAGAAAACAACAGGGAGGAAATTGCATGTTTCACTTTTCCTGAGTATGAGGATCAGGGTGTCTCTACACGCATTCCAGGCACTTATACGGATATAGCATTCGACGAAGAGCCACGAAAACTGTATCCTCACCTTTTGCCTTCTACTAATAAAGGATATTTTGTCCATATGTCCGGTTAGTTTATCCAGTAATGGTTTTTAATAATGGTTGCAATTAATTTCTGAAAGACGGCAGTAATTTCCGGTTCGACACTAATAATTTTTACTTCCAGCTAAAATCCAGAATCAATACTTATATGAGGAAACCTGCCAGATTGAGATAGTAAATAAAGGATATTTAGATAGGACGGTATTATAGCAAAGTTGGTGGGAATTCTTGA
This sequence comes from Methanosarcina sp. DH1, assembly GCF_020804205.1. Taxonomy (NCBI): domain Archaea; kingdom Methanobacteriati; phylum Methanobacteriota; class Methanomicrobia; order Methanosarcinales; family Methanosarcinaceae; genus Methanosarcina; species Methanosarcina sp. DH1. The sequence continues at coordinate 37,822 of NZ_WJBJ01000028.1, forward strand.
GTGAGCAGCCAGAGATACATAATAAAGTTTTCAATCAGTTTTCGGATGAGAGGATAAAGGCTGCAAAGCAGCTGGGAACTTTTTTTGAGGCTTTGCCTGACAGAAGACAGGCTTTTGAAGATCTGTTAAGGCTTTGTTCTGACGACGATGACGCAGTCAGGGAAGAAGCCGTCAAGTCACTTGTTGCGGTTTTTCCTAATGTTCCGGATAGGAAGCTTGTATGGGACAAGTTTGTGAATTTGACAGCTTATCCGGCAGAATCCGTAATGGTCGCTGCAGCCAGTGCTCTGATCAGTGTTTTTTCCCTTATGCCGGACAAAAACAGAGCATGGAAAGATCTTGCCGGGCTGATAAACTCCAGATCAAGCATGGAAGATGTAAATAGGGAAATTGTTAGCTCACTTCAATATTTAATAAAGGAAATTCCTGATAAAGTGCAGGTCTGGAAAGATCTGCTTGAAATGGGAACCTCAGAATATTCTTATGTGCATGAGAAATCGACTTTGATTTTGAGCCTTGTTTTTCCGGAACTGACAGACGAAGAAAAAGAAGAAGCCTGGGACGAAGTACTTGAACTGGCTAGCGAATCTGCGGATGAAAAAATAAGGGAGCAGGCTACCCGGACTCTTGGAGTTATTTACACACAGATGCCAGATGAGATGAAGGATGAAACTCTTGAGACTCTGATGGAACTTGCAGTATCAGGAAACCCTGAAGTCCAGAAAGAAGCCCTTCTGGCTCTACCCTCGGTTTTTTCTCATATTCCGGATAAGAAAACAACATGGTGTGACATCCTCAGGCTTATAGAAGACGAGAATGAGTATATTCGAAAGCAGGCTATCGATGCCCTGGTTTTTATTTTCCCTGAGATGCCGGACAAGAAAAAGGTCTGGACTGATTTCCTGAACCTGGCGAAAGCCAGAGATCATTATATCAGGAACATGGCCGCTGATGCGCTTGTATCCTTATTTTCAGGTATGGATAATAAAGACTCACTATGGAAGGAGCTCATTGAACTCTCAGGTAATGAAGAAGAAGGCATGCAGAGTACAGTGGTTAATATTCTCACGAAGGCTTTTCCACACATTTCCTGCAAAAGAGAGGCATATTCCGAGCTTGTACGCCTGGCTGAAATGAAGGATAGCCCTGTGCTCCGAAAGGTTGTGGATACGCTTGCTTCTGCTTATCCGGAGTTATGCAGTATACCTGAGGTAAGTGAAGTGGAGTGGGAAAAGATAAGAAAACGCAACTATGATGAGCAGGATAAAACCTGGAAAAATAACTCCGGAGAGCTGGATAAACTCTGGGAGGAGTATGAATCAGAGGAAGATCGCAAACCCGAAAAGGAAGGTGAATTTAGAGAAAAACAGAAATCAGGGGAGAAATCAGGGGAAAAAGAAAAAACTGGAGAATATGAAAAAACTGGTGGTCTTCAGGTTGAAAAAACAGAAGACAGAAAACCAGTATCTAACCTTTTTAAAAAACCAGTGTCTGATAATTCTGGGCTTGAAGCCGAAAACAGGGCATACGTACAAAGAAAAGATATGACGGATTTATTTACCGGGTCAGTCTCTGGTCTTTCAGATAAAGAAGAAGCTGTAAATAAGCTTATTAAACTGGCTTCGGATCCGGACCCTCAGATGCGAAGAGGCGCAATAGAATCCCTGCTTGCAGCCTACTCCCGAACCGGCAAAACACAGGATATCTGGAACGGACTGCTTAAACTGACCGGGGAAGAGGAGACAGACACCAGAAGGGATGCTGCAGACCTGCTTTCAGAGGTATTTCCAGCGGTTGAGGAAAAGTCCACAGTTTTTTTTGACCTTGTAAAGCTTGCTGAAAGCCAGGATATCCGGCTCCGGAGGAGAGCTGCAGAACTTCTTGCTACCGCTTTTGCCTATTGTGAAGATAAGCAGGCAGCCTGGGACGAGCTTGTAAGACTTGCATCATCTGAAGACCGCGAAGTCCGGAAAGGAGCGGTTCTTGCCCTATCTTCAGGCTATGTAGAGGTGCCAGATAAGGAAAAAGCCTGGAAAGACCTGTTAAGTTTTTCCGACCACAGCGACAGTTTTGTACAAAGAGCGGCAACACAGACTCTTGGACCTGCTTTTTTCTACATGCCTGATAAAACCGAGGCATGGAGAGACCTGCAGGCGCTTACTGACAATCCTTACGTTTATGTCCGAAGGTATGCTTTCCGCTCGCTTGGAAGAGCTTCTCTCTGGAGGGCGCTAAGGGCAGAAAATGAAGCTACTTATATTTATGGGCTAAAAGAAGCCGTCAATTACTTTAAGGAAGCATCCGAAGCCTCTGTTGGCTTTCATATTCCAGAATTCTATTATCCCTTTTATCAAGCGCTTTTATTCATCCTTTTCAGCGACCGGCCCGGTATAGCAAAATCTGAAAGTGAACGATACTTCTCAAAAATGACAGATGAGGTCAGGGAGCAGGCTGAAAGCCAGGAACTGCTTGAGATCTTTAAACAGTTTTCAGGGCTTCTTACACGCGCAGGTGAACTCTCTCCTGGCAACCTTTCAGGACAGAAGAAACTACTTGAAACTTCAATTCTGCTTTTTGATCAATTTTCAGGCCTCTTTGAAAAAAAAGAAGAAGAGGCTATTTTCACCCAAAAAACCGTGAAAAAAGAAAAAACTGTGAAAAAAGAGTATTCGAACCTTGGCAAAGCTCTTCTTGAGCGGGTAGAGAAAAAGAAGGCAGCTTTAACAAAAGACCGTAAAAAAAGAATTTTTGACCAGAAATGAGAAGTTTCAAGCCATTTCAACAAATGTCTTGCCCGCAACCCTTTTCTAAAATGTCTTGCCCGCAACCCTTTTCAAAAAAGGCTTGACCGAAAACCCTTTTCAAAAAAAGCTTGACCAAAAACCCTTTTCAAAAAGGCTTGACCGAAAACTCCAGCAACAACAACGTGGTCGGCGTGATCACAATTCTTTTCATAAAAGGCTTGACCGAAAATTATGACCATTTGAGTTTGAGATCCTTATCCACAAACTGTAAAATGAATGTAATATTTCTATTATTTCTATTTTTATATTTACATTATCTCTGAAGCTAAGATCCATTACCCAAATCCATATCCTTACTTAGTTTTCGAGTTTAGTTAGAGGTGGGAAAATTCAATCCTCTATGTGCAAACAGACATGCAATAAGCTGGTGTTCGTCTCGGGAATGAACATTCCCTGGAGACGTGCACCAAAATTGAAAACGAGCAAATTCTAAAATGAAATTGAGTTCGGAGGTATTAGACGATTCAACAAAAATCAATAGCAAGAACACCTGAGATAATATGGACTCTTGATATTAATGAAGATGGGAAATCTTATCAGGAAAATTACATGCTCCTGTTTCCCAGGTACGTCAGTGCAATTAACGAAGAATGAAAATTGGCAGCCTTAAAAATAAAATTTTAAAAACACAATCCGGTTTTCAATATCTATCAAATATCGCTCGAGGGTAGATGCTCTCGAGCAAATCTCCAAAAACATGTAATGGATAAAACACTAAAAATCATGTAAATGTATAAACTTTTCAAAATCCTGTAAAAACCATGTAGTACCTTACTAAAACCTTACTAAACGAAAATGATATTCTTTGAATAACATGCACAAACAATGAAAGTGCTTGTGGATGGCAGTATTTTCATGCTGAATATTGCTCGAGGGCAGACACTCTCGGGCAAACCTCCAAAACCGTTGACCTGCAACCGTTGACCCGCAACCGTTGCGCCGGTTTATCACAAACCGTTGCGCCGGTTTATCACGCCGATAGGGTTTGGGGATAAGGTTATCAAACTCAAACGTTTCTTGGGGTTTTCGCTCAAGCTTTTTTTTTAAAGGGTTTCGGGCAAGCTTTTTTAAAAAAAGTGTGATCACGCTAGGGTTAGAGGATAAGTTCTTCAAATTCAAACGCTGTCTCGTTTTCGATCACATGGTTTTACAAAAGGTTTGCAGTCAAGCTTTTTTTGAAAATGGGTGTGACACAACCGCTACTCCAGTTGATCGCGCCGAACATATTGTTGCTGGAGTTTTTGCTTAAGCTTTTTTGTAAAGGCTCGCGCTCAAGCAGTTTTTGAAAGGCTTGCGGGCAACAGCAACATTAATAAAAAAAGAGTTTATAATAAATGTATAATTTTTGGTGGTCATACGTAAACCTGAGAATAAGAAGATTGGGAGTTTTATTACTCTGCAACTTATCTAGCTTATAGGCTGCAGTTATTTCGTTAAAGGGGAAAATCGAGATAATCGGGTGCAGTTCTATAGGTTTGTGAGTTTGAACATGTAGTTATAGAGAAGCGCGATTTTAGAAATGTTAAAAAATAGTAAATGAACAAAAAATAGAAACACAATTCTAAACATACAAAAGACGGATGACAAAAATGGACAAAACAAAAATTCTGGTTGTTGAAGACCAGACTATTGTGGCCCTGAACATTAAAAACCGACTAAAAAATTTAGGGTATGCTGTTCCGAGTGCTGTGGGTTCAGGGAAAGAAGCAATAAGAGAAGCTGAGCTTACAAACGTTGATATCGTTTTGATGGATATTATGCTAAAAGGAGATATGGATGGAATTGAAGCGGCACGAATTATTAAATCACGCTTTGGCATACCCATAATTTACCTTACTGCCTGTACTGATTTTGAGACCCTCGAACGAGCAAAGCTAACAGACCCCGAAGGATATATTTCGAAACCTTTCAAAGAAGAAGACCTATGCAAAAATATAGAGACCGCTCTTCTGAAAAGCCGGTCAAAAAATAAAAAATAAGAGAGCTTTTAGAGCTCAAGTTAATGTTATAAAAAATTAATTGAAAATATTAAAAATTAATTAAAATTATTGAAAATTAATTGAAAGTATTAAAAATTAATTGAAAGTGTTAAAAATTAATTGAAAAAAATCATCACTTTTTTCAGAGCTTCAGGACTTTTGCTGCTTTCATAGCATTGAAAACCATAGTTTCGATATCCATTTTTTGTTCTTCAGTTACGACAAGGTCATAGTTTGCTCCTATTTCAGGCCGTTCAGGCACAGCAGTGCAACTGCCTGCGGGTTGACTGGAAATATCATAGGTTCCGATTTTGCGGGCAATGTCTATTATCTCTGTTTTATCAAAGGCGATTAAGGGATGATAAATCGGGATAGCAAGCTGATAGATTTCAGCATACATATTGGCAGCCGTCTGGGAAGCTACCTGTCCCAGGGAAGAACCGGTAATAATTCCGCTTGCACCTTCTTTTTTCATAACCTCATAGGCTTCTCGGTACATCATGCGTTTGCAGAGAATACAGGTATTTTTTCGGTTGCAGATGTCGATAAAGGTCCTAAGACTGGGGCCGTGAGGGAGCTCATAAGTCTTAAACTGATGCCCTGGAGCCCACTTCTGGAGTTGACGAATACATTCAAAAGCGCGTTCTCTTGCGGCATTCTCGGCATAGGGCGAAGTATTGCAGTATACCGGAATAATCGTAACTCCGCGCTTCATCATAAGCCAGGCTGCAACCGGAGAGTCAAGCCCGCCGGACATTAAAACGACCATACTTCCCTGCGTGCCGAGAGGAAGACCCCCTACGCCTTTGAATGTTTTCAGATAGACGTAAGCGAGATTTTGCCGCATTTCGACGAAAACTTCCTTATCAGGAGAACTCAGGTCAACTCTAGGGTGCCTTCCTTTTTTTTCCAGAGCACTCCAGACGGCATCTCCGCAGGTTCTGCCTATGTCCACTGAAGAAAAAGGATGGTTCCCGCTTCTTCTGGCCCTGACAGCAAAAGATTCGCCTTCTAAAATAAGGTCCTTAGCCAGGGTAGCACATACACTGGCTGCACTCTCAAGGGTAGGTTCAGTCTTCAATGCAGGGGAAGTAGAGACAATCCCAAAAACGTCAGCAGCTGCTGCAGCCGCACGGAAATCCGTAGTCTCGATAAATATTCGGCCCCATTCCCGACGTATCTGGGAATATGGAATATCTCGAGAATCCAGCATTGCTGCAATATTCTTCATCAGAATCTTTTCATACCAGTTTCGAACTCCTGTACTTTTAAGAGCAAGTTCGCCATACCGAACTATGACTACATTATATGGAATTTCAAGTTTTAAAGAAGAGGGGTCGGAACCGGGGTTATCCGAGTTTTCGATATAACCTTCCAGTGTATGCTTGTTTTCTCTCGAGGTATGAGCATAAGCCTCAGGCTTTGCCTCGATCTCATTGGAATTGTCTGTCATGGATACTTAGGTTAGGGTAGCATAAAGCTTAAAACTTTCAGGATAAAAAATTTTATTTACAAAAGTTACAGAGTCAATAAGCCAGAAAAAAGTTAATAAAGCAGGGCAGTAGCATAAAAAACAATAATAACAAATTGTGCCGGTGTGCATTTAGCTGCATACCGGAAAAGGTTTCTGATTTTCAATTTTTCGGAATTCGAATTTTAGCCGGGTTCTGTAATACTTCATTCTTCACTGCTATTTTCTCTTCACTCATCAGGTTCGGGAACATACCAGTAATCTGGATCTTCACTTTCCTGTTCATCATCAAGCTCCGTATTATAATTGCTGCTATTATTATTGTTGCTATTATTATTGCTGCTATTGCTATTGCTGCTATTATTATTGCTGCTATTGCTGCTATTATTATTGCTGCTATTGCTGCTATTATTATTGCTGCTATTATTTTCCGGGCTGTTAGAGGGTTCAGTTATCTTTCCTAATTGAGGAGGCACAGTCGTGTTTGTACTTACATTACCTGAGACGTTTTCCTCTCCGCCATACCATCTTGAAGGCAGGGAGTAATTCAGAGCACTATTATAATATTCAGGAAGGAAGAACTTAGTTCCTCTTTTCTGCAGAGCTTCCGCAAAACCGGGGTCTATTTCATCTAGTTTTGACTTGCATACAGCAGCCTCATCTAGTTTCTTTAGAGTATAAAGCGCAAACCGTTTATTGTAGAGGGCTGAAGGTGAGTTCGGGTTAATTGCAAGTACATTGTCATAACATGAAACTGCTTCTTCAGTTTCTCCCATCATGTTATGAATGTATCCTTTGTTATACCAGGCTGTGATACAATCGGGTTTAAGCTGTACTGTTTTGTTGAAACAATTAAGGGCTGCTTTATTGCTGCTTAACGTGAGATAAGTGCAGCCCTGGAAATACCAGGCTGTAACATTATCTGGACTGTACTTCAGAGCTTTATTGTAACAGTCAATAGCTTGCTGGTATTTTTCCAGCTTGTAGAGCGCAAAGCCTTTGTTATTACAGGCATTCAGATTTCCCGGGTCCAGCGCAAGAATTCTATCGTAACAGCCTACTGCCCCCTCAAAGTCTCCGCTGTTCTCCAGAGCTCTTCCCTGTTTGTAAATTATCTCCCTGTTGTCAGGTGAGATTTCAAGCATTCTATCATAACATGCAGCAGTTTCCTGATACCTGCCAAGTGCCTCAAGTAAAGAGGCTTTCTCAGCCAGGGCCTGGAAATTTTCAGGCTGAAGCTTAATTATTCTGTCGTAATCTGCGAGCGCTTCATTGGGTTTATTGGATTTCGACAGAGCAAGAGCCCGACTTCTGAGAGCCTCAAGGTTTTTAGGCTCAGATTTGAGAAGTGTGGTGTAACAGGAAATTGCCTCGTCATACCTGCTCAGGTTCGAGAGGGCAAGACCTTTTCCAAGTAGGGCATCCGAGTTGCTGGAGTTTAGAGCAAGCAACTGGTCATAGTAACTGACTGCTTCTTCAAGCTTTCCAAGATCATCTACAGTAGAGGCTATCCCATACAGGGCTGTACTTGACTGAGGGTCAAGTTCCAGGGCTTTTCTGTAGCATTCCAGAGCTTCCTCACTTCTGTCTAACCTATCAAGTATCGAGCCTTTTTCATACCAGGCCTCGGCACGTGCAGGATTAATTGCAAGTACCATATCATAAGAAGTAAGTGCATCGTCGTACATTCCAAGTTTACTGTAGATTAAGGCCTTTCCATACCATGCAGCATCGTAACTGACCTCGGGGCTAAACAGGTCCAGATCTTCGGAAGGTTCGGCAAGGTCTTCTGGACTTGAGTATTCATAGTTCAGAAGATAAACCCAGAAACCTCCAGAAAGTACCTGGGAAGGATTAGAATCTGCACTATTGTTTTTAAAGTGTTCTAATACTGGAGTTTCTGTGGAGTCCTGTTCCATGTTTTTGTTCAACTTGAAGCGTGCAGCCGAATATTCGGGATCGATCAGAAGAGTCTGGTTATAGCATTCTGAAGCTTCTTCATGCTTTCCAAGTTCATCAAGAGTAAGCCCTTTATTGTACCATGCAACTGCACTGCTGGGAATGGCCCCAAGGACTTTGTTGTAACATGTAAGAGAGCTTTCGTATTCTCCAAGTTTCGCCAGGGCAAAAGCCTTACCAGCCCAGGCAAGTGTATAGTTTTCGTCAATCTCGAGAGCTTTATCATAACTTTCTACTGCATCTTTGTATTCTTTGATTTTTGAAGAGTCTAAGCCTTTCTGATACCAGACTTTAGCATATCCGGAACCCAGTTTTAGGGCTCGGTCATAGCATTCAATTGCCTCTTCATATCTGCCAAGCTTTTCCAGGTCCAGTCCTTTCATATACCAGACAACAGCATGTCCGGACTCGGTTTCAAGAACCTTATCATAACAGTCAATTGCAGATTCGTATTTTTCAAGCTTATCAAAAGATAGGGCTTTCTCGTACCAGATCTTAACTGTAGATGATTTAAACTCAGGATTTTTGGGATAAGACGGAAGTGCAGCTTCATAAGCGCTTAGCTGTTCGAGTGAATCACTTCCGATTTCTTCAACCTGAATCCCTGTGTCCGGGTTAAGTGCCTTATCATAGCATGCTATTGCAGCATCATACTGGCCGGTCTTATTAAGCAGAGAGCCTTTACTATACCAGGCCTCGGAATTGCCAGGATTGTAGACCAGAACCTCTTCATAACATTGAAGAGCTTCATCATTTCTCCCAAGCCTTTCAAGGCATACACCTTTTCTCTGTAAAACATCAAGATTTTCAGGCTCCGAAAGAAGAACAAACTCGTAGCAAGTAAGCGCCTCATCATAAATTCCCATCTTTTCAAGGTTAACACCTTTGTTATTCCAGGCGTTTACCATATCCGGATTAAAAGAAATTGCTTTGTCATAACAGCCTATTGCAGTTTTGTAATCACCGGACTTATCAAGAACCACTCCTTTTTGATACCAGAGTTCAGCATTGTCAGGAGTGATACTAAGAGCACTGTCAAAGCATTCAATTGCCTCAGGATATTTTTCAAGGCCGAGGTAAGCCATTCCCTGCATCTGCATAGAGCTGGAAGAATTGGAATTCAGTTCGATAGATTTGTCATAAGAGTTCAGAGCTTCCTGATTAAGCCCCAGCTGCCCAGAAGCAAGAGCTTTTCGATACCACACTGTGGAGAGATAAGTATTGGCAGCAAAGCTTTTGTCATAGCAGTTGATAGCCTCAATATATTTCTCTAGCTCAAGCTGCTTGTTACCCTTATCATACCAGTTTTCGGAAGAGGCCGGAAAAGTCGAAAGGGCCATCTCATAACAGCTAACTGCCTGATCATTCTTTCCCAGTCCGACCAGAGAACGTCCTTTTCCATACCAGGCCAATGAGGAATTAGGATCGATCTTAAGTGCATCATTATAGCAGTTTATAGATAATGAATATTTTTTTGTAAAGTATAATGCATTTCCCTTATCAATTAGACCTTCTATAGAAGATGGGCGCTGTGCCAATTTCTCATAAGAATCAGGAGCGACTTCAGTTTTTTCATTAACTTCATTCCTCTCATTGTCTTCTGCAATCAGTTCATTACCCATAATAGCTCCTGCTACAGATAAAAAACCTGAAAAGAAATATAACATCAATGCAAGGAGAATAAAAGATCCGACAATCAAATTATTTTTCTTAACTGAGCTCATTAAATACCCCTGTTTATTCTAATGAGTTCTTATGAAGACTTTTCACAAAGAGTATCAAACTATCATTATACTCAATATTCTGTACTATCTCTATACCCTGCGTAAGCGCGAACAATTAAAGAATAAAAGTAACTAAATAAAATCTTTTTGTTCCACTCGTGGATAATTTAGTTAGTTCGAGGGATCAGTCTCATTCATTACCATTTAATTTTAGCAGTCCATCCATATAAAATTTATGGAGTTTAAAAATACCCCTCAGACCGCTCTTATATTTAACTCAACAATATATTATGGTTAGAGAAATAACGTGACATTGTCACATTAACTCATTTTTGTATATATTGCAGCCTATTTCCACCCAAATTTCCACCCAAATTTCCACTCAAACATAGTTAATTTTAAATATTTTTACCTTGTTGTGTTTGTTTTTTATTTCCGTCTTATTGAAATTTTTACTATTTTCACTGTCGTTAATTTTTCCTGTCTAAAGTTGATACTTGCCAGTAACCAGAACAAGAATTTAATTTTTCTAACCTTAGTTAACTTGACTATGTCACATTACAAGGTAAAACGTCATCATTAGATCTCGTGTGTCAAATATATCGTTCGTAGTGAAATAGATAACAGCTATTGAAATAACTATATAATCTGACAACGTCAAGTTAAAAAGCCGGATTTAAAAAGAACATTGGCCTTTCAAAAAAGAAAAAATAATGACTCTATAAAGCCATTTTTACTTCAGTTCTTTTGGCTGTTTGTGATCAGGAAGCACAGGTAGAGCCATAGTATTGATCAGAACCGGGCTTTTGATATCCTTTGCCCTTTCGATCACAAGTTCCTTTCCTTTCTGGGTAAGAGCAAAAAGTGGAACTGCAGTTCCCACCTGAGCAAGAGGCTTTACGAGGTCTCTGATAGGCTTTGAAGCGCAACTGGTCACAATGTCTGAATTTTCCACCAGGCTCTGAGCTTCTTCCCTGTTTAAGCCTGTGACATGTACGCCAATTACTATCAAATCAAGCCCGAGTTCGGCTTCAAGTTTCCGTAACTCTTTTGCGGTTTCTGCGAAAGCTGCGGTTACTGCAATTTTTTTGTACCCGAGTTCTGCTGCCTTTTTAATGCCTGCAACAGGGTCCATTTTTGCAGTTGAAGGGTCAAGCACAATTCCGCCACGTTCCTGAATGCCGTTTATGATGGCATCGATTGGTTCGGTTTCGACCAGACCGGACATCCTGCCGCCCATACCCTGAACGAGAATAGGGTTATTGGAAATTACAGTGCCTGCACCTTCACAGGCTGTTACTGTTGTGTCGAGTAAACCCCTACTCAGGCCTGTCATCATAACTTCCGATGCTCCAAACCCAACAAAATCCTCGAGTTCCAGTAGGCGTTTGTCGGTGAACATTCCAAAGTCATTGATCCTGAATTCCATGTTCTTCTTGACTTCTTCAGGGGTGATCTTCTTAATTCCGCGGATTTTGGCAAAGAGGGGGCACCATTCGACTTCAGGCTCTCCTACTTCGATAACCTTTCCATCTTTTACGACGACTCTTGTTTTTCCAAGTAATTCCATTATATGAGGCATAGTTCCACCTTTACTGGCTGAGCAAAAAAATAATTGTTAAGAAACTAAAATTAGGTAAAAACAACAGTTAAGGTTTGTGGCTATTTATATAATAGCTTTTGGTTTTGGGAATTTTTGATTTTATCCTAACTTTACCTGGAAATTTTCAATACTTGAACTGTAGTTTGCAGGCCACTTCTCGATCTATTGAGTTTGGAAAGTTGAGCCCACGCTTCATCGGTTAAGCATTAAATAACTACTTTGTCAGGTTGTCCCAAAAACAGTTGCTCTGTACTCTGAAAAACAGCTGAGATAAAAACATTAAAAACGCACATGAAATTTTTCGAATAACATGAACAGACAAATGAAAGTACTTTCACCTTACTTTTTTGCCCTTTAACTCCATCATTATCTTGGGCAAGAAGGCTGTACTTATTTAGGTTCTTGAAGCCGTCAAGAAACTAGCCAGTGAATTGCCATCGAAGGCTCAAATTCAAGGGATTGTAATGAAAAATTATATTTTTCAGGTTGTCTCAAAATAACATTTGATTCTACAAATGGGTTAAAAAACTAGATTTTAAAGCAAGTGTGTACCTTAATTCCAGAATAATTTCCGGCTTACATTTAAAGTCAACAATATAAATTGCCCAATTGTAGGAATAAGTTGAGTTTTGAGACAGCCTGTTTTGCCAATTTTTGCACCAGAATCTTATAGTCCGACTTGAGCTTTGAAATTCTCAAGACCAACGTCGTCAATGTATTTTCCAAGTCTCTTTTTAGTACCTGAATTTTTGTAATAATCAATTATCCTATCAATGGCCTCAATGACTTCTTCTTCAGATAATTCCTTTGCTACAACGTCACCAAGTCTTGGAGATGCAGCCACGGCACCTCCTACCATCAGGGTATATCCTTTGGAAGTGCCAATTACCCCAATGTCTTTAATAGCTGATTCAGAGCAGGAGTTTGGGCATCCTGAGACGCCTATCTTTAGTTTAGAAGGCATAGACATTCCGTGATATTTCTCATCGAGCTTCAGACCAAGCCCCAGAGAATCTTGCTTTGCCTGCTTACAAAAAGTTGTACCGGGACAAATCTTTATACTTCTTACACATAGTCCTACAGCCGCCCCTGGTTTGATTCCAAGATCAGCCCATATGTTATCAAGATCTTCTTCTTTCAAGCCCACAATTGCAATTCTCTGGGCAGAAGTTATTTTAAGAGCCGCTGCTCCATATTTCTCAGCAGCATCAGCAATCTTCCTGAGAGTTGCAGGATCTACAACACCTCCTGGAATGTGGGGGGCTATTGTGTAAGTTTCACGGTCTCTCTGAACAATTGCGCCTTTTTCAAGTAAATTATCTTTCATATAGATATGTCTCCAAGCGATTAAGTCAAGTGTTTTCAAGTGATTAAGTCAAGTGTTTTCAAGTGATTAAATCAAGTTTACAAAGGTTAACATATATTTACAGTGGCCTTTGAGCCTAAAATATATCTAACTCTAGTAGACTTGACTGTTCCCTTTAGTTTACAAACTATAATAATTATTAAATTTATTTATAATTAATTATATGAAAAATTGGTTCTGAACAAATAATATCTCCGCATAAAATGTTTTTTTAGCAAACAACATTTAAATATTTATGATTATATAATCACAAGGCTACATAGTGCAAATATGTCAGGAGAAAAGAAAACTTTTGGAGAAAAGAAAACTTTTTGCCGTCAGTCCTGAGAATTCTGGAAAGGAGTTTTCGACTAACGGCTTCTTCCAGCTCTGGGTCTTTGATTTACATGGAAAAAACTGAGGTCTGGCTACTCAAAGGAGATCAGAATACATCGGGTTTATATCGACTGCTTTCTCATAGGCCTCCATCGCCTTCTGGTGTTTCTTAATCCTGTCGTATACGATGCCTTTACCAATCCAGGCTTTTGTAAAACTTGGATTAATATCGATAGCTCTCTCAAAAGCTTGAAGTGCCTCTTCGTATTTTTCCAGGTCTCTCAGGGCAATTCCCTTATTATACCAGAACCGAGCATTATCGGGATTTGTCTTTATCTTGTTGTCAAAAACCTCCACGGCTTTTTTGGTATAAAGTTTTGCTTCATCGTGTTTTCCAAGCCAGCGGAGAGCTACACCCTTATTATAAAGGGCCTTCCCGTTCGCAGGGTTTAACTCAAGAGCCCTGTTAAAAGCGCTGATGGCTTCTTCATAACTTTTTATCTTGCAGAGCCCCATACCCTTCTTGCACCACTCACTTGCGCTCATGGAACCCAAATTATAATTCTTCTCATAGAGGCAGATCGCCTTCTCAAAATCATCCATAGCTTCTTCGTATGCCTTCATTTCCCTCAGAGCCATTCCCCGCCTGTACCAGACTTCAGGGTCTTCAGGAGCGAGATATGTAGCCTGGTAGTATGCATCCATAGCTTCTTTATACTGCATAAGGCCTACAAGCAGTTCACCTTTAGAGCACCAGGTCTTCGCATCCGTAGGATTGATCTGAAGAGACTTATTAAGAGCATCAAGAGCTTCATCATATCTGAAAAGGCTTTTCAGAACCATACCTTTGCTAAACAGAATTTTTGCATTGTCAGGGCTTATTTCCAGAGCTTTATTGTATGCATCCAGAGCTTCTGTAAATCGTCTAAGTTCATGGAGTGCAACACCTGTATTGTACCACTCGTTCAAAGTCATCACTCAACCACACCTTTTTCCAATAATGTTTTTCCACTTTTTATCACATCTACTCTAGCAATAATAATATGCCTTCAGAGCGTTAAATTAATTTTGTACTTTAGCTCCATACTAAAAATAAGGAGATATCTACAGTTTCATGTCATGATTTCTGTTTTAAAGACAAATTTACAGTTATACATGATTTACAGTTATACATGATTTACAGTTATACATGATAATGTATGTTTTTGCTCTTTTTTAAGGATTTTGAAAAATTCATTTACTTTAATATTTTAAAAATAGAGTTTTCACAGAGCGAGCAAGAATTCGATAAAGTTCGATAACTTTATACATGTTTTTTCAATTATTTGTAAAATTAATAAAAATATATTTATTATAGCTTCAAAATTCCTCCGTCTTTCTTTTATTTAATTAGTGTTTTTGCCCTGACATGAGGAAAGTTGATCTATAAAATAAAACCTGAAAAATCCGGTAAGTTTGATTTTGGTAAAAGTTGAGATTGCCTCCTCTCACGGCCTGCCAAAAGTCTAATTATTGACTTTTTACATTGAGGAATTGAGGAATTCTCTGGTCTGGAGAAACTTATGTAAGGACCAGATGCTTTAATTAGGGCCGAACTTAGCTCTGAATACCCCCTAATCTTTTTAAAGTTTATTAAAAACATCATTTAAAAATAATAACGATAAATATCCCAAGAGTCCCGGCACACTTTATAAACTAATTAGTGTAATTTTGGGTGCTCGTAAAAATAATGATAGAGACATTTTAGAAAGACATTCGATAAGGAATTTAACAGGAAATTTTCTGAATCTATTTAAAAATAATTATAATACATAAAAGTATTTCTGACACACAAAAAAGTTAAAAATTTTAAAGGGATGCTCTGAAAAGCTCTTCAGAGCGGCCTTTATATCCTACTAGTTTTAATACAAAAGAGTTTTCTGTTAGAAGCTGGATTTGGAGTTAGAAATGCGTGCGTTTCAAGATCATTCCTACTCTGACTCGCAGTTCCACAGGGTTAAAAGGCGTAGTAACGTAGTCGTCAACTCCCGATTCAAAAGCTTCAATCCTGTTTTTTACCTCTCCTTTTTCACTGAGTACCATAACCGGTATCCACCAGTATCTTGAACTTGTTCTAATTTGTTTGCAGATTTTGAAACCTTCAAGGTCTGCAAGCCCAGTATCCAACAAGACAAGGTCGGGTTTTTCAGCTTTTATGGCTTCAAGTGAGGAAAAACCACCAGGGACTTTGACAACATTATAATTTTCAGCTTCAAGTGTTGCCTTAATACTGAGGGCACTATTTCCATCCCCCATTATTAGTATTTTCTGCCGCGTGTCTATAAGATTTGCGATTCGGGTCTTTATCAGTTCTTCTGGAACTGAAAGACGGGATGCAATCTCTCTCTCACTTATTTCAGGTTGTGTTTCGATTAATTTCAAAATCTCATGATCAAGATTTTTATTATTCATCACCCTCCATCACCATACAGTATATATTTTCTTAGCTTTTAAACATTTCTCAAATCTTTTGAAAATAACATGGTTTTAAAGTTAATACAGTCTAAAGAGTATAGAGTTATCCAAATATTCAGAAGACTTCTTATGAATCGCCGGCTTGACCAATTAGGAGATAAGTTTATAACCGTAAATAGCAAGTTAATATTGGAAATAAGAATCACTTACAGAGAACAGCCACCTCTGAGATGATATAAATGGATCCAATGGAAAAAATTTTTGGTAAAACCGCACAGATGACAGTACTCAAGAATCTAATTGAACACCAGAACGAATCAACCTACCTTTCGGGGATAGCTGAAGAAACTGGCCTGTCTCACTCCAGCGTATCAAGGGTTATTACACCCCTGATCGCATCGGGCATCGTCATAGAAAAGCCTCTGGGAAAGCAAATCCGGACTTTCCAGTTGAACATGGACAATGAGGCAACAAGGCTGATAATAGATTTCTACGATAAAATCAACCATATGCTGGAATAAGCCTTAAAAACAAAAGTACGGAAAACGAAAAATAGGGGCAGAAACGGTCTACTGTCCCGTCTTTTAAATTTATGAACAGTTTTGAATTTTGAACAATTAAACTTTAAGGCAAATTCAGCCTGAAGGTCTTGATTAGAATCATTCTTGATTAGGATTACTCTTGATTAGGATCACTCTTGATTAGGATCGCTCTTGATTAGGATCGCTCTTGATTAGGATCGCTCTTGATTAGGGTAACTCTTGATTAGAGTAACTCTTGATTAGAGTGACTTTTGATTAGAGTGACTTTTGATTAGAGTGACTTTTGATTAGAGTGACTTTTGATTAGAGTGACTCTTCAGGTAACCAATCTCAAGCAACTTTAGCCAGATATCCTTATTTAGATAGTTTTTATGTAGTCTCTTTTTTGAAGTCCTCTATATACACGCTCGCAGCAGTAGCTGCCAGTGCTCCATCTCTAACAGCTGCCACAAGTTGCCAGATTGGGGTATCACGACAGTCTCCTACAGCATAAATTCCTTTCTTTGAGGTTTCAAGTAAGTTATCCGTACTGATAAAGCCCTCATCATCCTTGTCCACGTCAATGATTTCAGTGTTTGGATGAATGCCCACGTAAATAAAAACACCGTCTGTGGCCAGTTCGCGCTGTTCTCCGCTTTTAAGGTCCTTATAGTTTATTTTTTCGACTTTTCGAACTCCCCCGCTGCCTCCCATGATTTCCAGAATCTGGGCATTAAAAATGAATTCAATATTCGGAGTTGCAAAAGCTCTATCCTGAAGGACTTTAACAGCTCTCAGCTGGTCTCTCCTGTGAATAAGATATACTTTCCTGGCAATTTTTGAAAGAAGAAGAGCATCAGTAACTGCTGAGTTGCCGCCCCCGACCACCACAACAGTTTTGTTTTTAAAAAAAGGCCCGTCACATATGGCACAATAAGAAACCCCTTTACTGATAAACTCTTTCTCACCAGGCACGTTCAGACGCTTGGGGTTTGCACCTGTAGCAACTATGACAGCTATTGATTCAAGATCTCCACTGTCAGTGGAGATTATTCTCTTTTCTCCTTCAGCGCGAACGGAGAGGACTTCAGTTATCTTTGTTTCTACCCCGACAGCCTGAGCATGAGCCTTATATTTTTCCATTAATTCGAGCCCTGAGATAGCTGGAAAGCCAGGATAATTTTCCACGAGATCTGAAAGCGCAATCTGTCCGCTAATTTCACTTTTTTCAAGAACCAAAGTATTAAGTCCGAGGCGTACGGCATAAATACCGGCTGCGAGCCCTGCAGGTCCTCCTCCTATAATTATAAGGTCATACATACTTACCTCCTGAACCCAGAAAACAGTTTCAATAGAATACCCTTTTGAGATTTACTCAGCTAATACGAGATATAGCATCAGCTTTTTTCGGGAGGCCTGTAAAAGCTACCTCTCCATCAATAATGGTCGTAGGTACTCCAACTATGCCATACTTATCTATCAATGCCTGACCCTCTGGAGTTTCCACATCTATTTCCTCGTATTCAAAGTCATACTCGGATTTCAGGTCTTTCCAGAATCTTCGAGCTGCCGGACAGGCAGTACACCAGCTGGCGTGAATAAGCGTAACTTTAGCCATAAAAACCCCTTTAAAAATTACAGTTGTAAATCAAATTACAGTTGTAAATCCATTCTAATATTAATTTACATATATAAATAAGTTAAGAATATCCTCAAATTCGGAAAATAACGAATTATTGCCTGGATATGTTCAAACAAAAAGCTTTAAACTAGCAGGGCTCTTAAAGCGGGCTATGCTTACATTTATAGGTCTGGGCCTTTTCGACGAATATGACATTTCTTTAAAGGGACTTGAGGCTATCAGGGAAGCTGATATGGTTTACGCGGAGTTCTATACATCTTTTCTCATGGGTACGAACCTTGAAAAAATGGAGAAACTCTACGGAAAAAAAGTCTTTTTGCTTTCAAGAGAGGATGTGGAGCAGCACCCTGACTGGCTCTCCAAAGCAAAGGACAGCAATCTTTGCTTCCTGACTGGCGGAGATACAATGGTCTCCACAACTCATGTAGACTTACGCCTGAGAGCTGAAAAACTGGGGATAGAGACCCGCCTGGTTCATGGGGCTTCAATTGCCTCGGCTGTCTCGGGTCTTGCAGGACTGCAGAACTACCGCTTCGGGAAATCCGCAAGTATTCCTCATCCCTATGAGAGCAGAAGAGGCACAAGGATAATCTCGGAAACTCCTTATGATATTATAAAACAAAACCTGGAACTTGGCCTGCATACCCTGGTGTTCCTGGATATAGATAAGGAAAAAGGCTATATGACTGTAAATACTGCCCTTGAGTTTCTCCTTGAGGTTGAGGAAAAAAGGGGAGAAGGAATTATGCGAGGAGCTATTGCAGTAGGAATAGCCAGGGCAGGCTCTGAAAAGCCGGTCGTAAAAGCAGATTATGCGGAAAAACTCAAGGACTTTGATTTTGGAAAACCTCTCCACATCCTCGTAATTCCTGGAAAACTGCATTTTCTTGAAGCCGAAGCGCTTGTGAAACTTGCAGGAGGCCCAGCAGGATTTATGAAAGAAGTGGAGTAAAGAAGAGAATACTGTTTATAGCGCCTACTGGTGATTATAATGCCTGCTGATCTTGATGAAAAAGTCAAAAGATATGAGGATATGTTAAAAAGAGCCCTCCAGAAAGCCAAATATTCCCCAATCCAGGGGTCTCATATGTATGCCGTTGCAAAGGATTATTATACAATGGCAGAAGCCTACTATAAAGATGGGGTGTATTTTCTGGAAAATAGAGATCCTGTAAATGCCCTTGCCTCCTTCAGCTATGGTCACGCCTGGCTCGATGCGGGAGCAAAACTCGGGGTTTTTGCAGTTGATGATGAAACTCTTTTTACTATATAAATGAGAAATGAGAATAAAAGAAAAATGACTAGAGGAAAATAACTAGAGAAAAATGACTAGAGGAAAATAACTAGAGAAAATGACTAAAGAAAATGACTAGAGGAAAATGACTAGAGAAAATTAAAAATGCCTGAACCTGATTCTGGAAGAAAGCACAGATACTCAGCTGAAAGGATTAAAGTTGTGGGACCAAGAATTAAAAACTTAACTGAAAAACCATATAAAAGCAAACATGATACTGTTTATTTGAAGCAGAAACAATTTTATATACATTATTCTATTCTTTAGATTCTGTGAAAACTTTTCCCTATCGGGAAATCTTCTTAAAAAACGTGCATAACTGAATAATTATGGTGGACAATAATGAAAAACTTCCATGTGGTACTTGAAGCAGCTTGGTTGGTTAGAGATGTAAAGACGGCTGATGATGCTATAGGAGTCGCGATTTCAGAAGCTGGAAAACGCCTGAATCCTAAATTGGATTTCGTAGAGGTTGACGTGGGAACTACATCCTGCCCGGTATGTGGTGAGCCCTTTAGCAGTGTTTTCATAGCGGCAAACACCGCTCTTGTAGGTCTTATTTTTGAGATGAAAGTTTTTGATGCTGAGTCTGCCGAACATGCGGAAAGGATCGCAAAATCTGTGATCGGAAAATCTCTCCGGGACATTCCTTTGACGGTTGTGGAAGTCACCGAATTCGAAAGGCCAGCTGAGAAGAGCGAACAGCAGCATAAGAGCAAAACAGGAAAATAAAAGTTTTTTCCCAGAACCTTTTGGGAAAGAATAAAACATTATGATGCAGTTAGTTATGTCTATGGGTTTTGTTCATGACTGACTTTATAAGGCTGAAAAGAATATTTCGTTAAGAAAAGAGCCTTTTGTAAGAAAAGAGTATCTATCACTGATCGAATCCCAGCAAAAAAGCAAGTTTTATCTCTCCTTCAGGCTTTGTTTTTAAAGTTGGACCCGGCGTAAAGAACCGGGTTTTTTCACAACCCATGAAAAAAAGAGGACACTACATGGACAGAATAATTTCCATCGTAGGGCATACTGCCCTTGATTACATTGTAGATGTTGAAAGAATCGCAGGAAAAAACGAGTCATCACCTGTCATTGACTATGAAGAATATCCTGGTGGAGGGGCTGCAAATATTGCGGTTGCCATTGCAAAGCTGGGTGGAAAGAGCCAGTTGATTTCCCCTGTAGGCACAGATTTTGTAAGTTCAGGATATGAAAAACTCCTTACAGATGCGAATGTTGACCTTTCCCGCCTTTATAGAATTGAAGACCGGAAAATTTCTAAAGCCTTTATTTTCACTGACAGGGAAGACAACCAGACAACCTATTTTTACTGGGGAGCTTCTTCAAAATTCAAAGAACTTGAACCCGAACCTGTTGATTTTGTTCATCTTGCAACCGCTGACTCGGTGTATAACGCTAAACTTGCACAAATTGCCGGCTTCGTCTCCTTTGACCCTGGCCAGGATCTTGTTACGTATTCAAAAGAAAACCTTGAACTCATACTCGCTCATACTGACATCCTTTTTGCGAACCGGCACGAGATAAAGCGAGTTTCAGAGATGACCGGAAAAAGTTTCTCGGAACTCAAGGCAATGATCAACATAATTGTGGTCACATATGATTCTCAGGGCAGCAGGATCTACACAGGTAAAGACGAATTTTTAATTCCTGTAATTTCTGTCCAGGCTTCAGATCCCACCGGAGCAGGAGATGCTTACAGGGCAGGTTTCCTTCTTGCCTTCACAAGAGGATACCCGCTTACCACCTGCGGTAAAATTGGGTCTACTGTAGCTTCTTTTGCTGTGCAAGCACGAGGTTGCCAGACAGACCTTCCCACCTGGGAAGAAATGAAAGCTCGTTATGAAGTTAATTTTGGAAGGCTTGAGAAAGAGTGCTGAAATTGCAAATGCCGAAGAAGCATGATCAAAAGTCAAAAAGTATATAAAATATTACATAATGATCCACGCATTATAACCCCCCGACGTACGAAATAGATATTAAAACAAAAAGGGATGCAGATGAAACTCGCAGCACTGATTTCCGGTGGCAAGGACTCGATTTTTGCCATATATAAAGCCCTCCAGGAAGGGCATGAAGTCACCCACCTGATTAATATTGTTCCCGCAAGGGACGATTCCTATATGTACCATTCCGTCAACCTCCACATGGTAGAACTAATCTCTGCCGCCTGTGAAATCCCCCTGATTCAGCAGGAGTCCAGCGGAATAAAGGAACTTGAACTGGATGACCTGACCCTTGCCCTCAAGAAAGTAGATGTAGACGGCGTATCCGTAGGTGCAATTGAGTCCCAGTACCAGGCAGGCAGGGTGAAGAAGATCTGCGATGCCCTGGGGCTTAAGGTCTATACTCCTCTCTGGCACAGAGACCCTGAAGAATTGCTCAATGAGATGTCAAAAGTGCTCGATATCCGGATCGTCAGAGTCGCAGCTGACGGCCTTGACGAGTCCTGGCTTGGTCGCCCTATTAATGTAAACTCGATTGAGCATCTCAAAGCGCTGAACAAGCGGTACATGGTTCACATGGCCGGAGAAGGCGGAGAATATGAGACTGTTGTGCTCGATGCCCCCTTTTTTAAAAAGAGGATTGAGATTGTAAAAAGTGAAATTGAATGGCAGGGTGACACTGGCTCCTTAAAGATCTTGGAAGCAAAACTTGTCGATAAAAAGTGATTGTCAAAAAAGCTTCCTGAGAAACAGGTTAATCCCAAAGATATATTCATTTATTTCACAATTTAGAAGTGCCATAAGCACTATAACTCTTTAAAACATGATCTTTGTATTTTATATATTTTAATTTCTCATTTTTTATTCTTCAACTTTTCATTTTTTATTCTCCAACCTGACTTTGAAAGTTAAATAAAAATAAGTGCTCTTTGTTTTGGGTTATTGGATACAATGTACATCACAAAACAAGGAGCCTTCCCTACAATTTCTAACCTACAAGACCGAGGTGGACAAACCTGGTGAAGGATCTCACTCTTCTCTGTCCTTGGTTGGCGTCATCGATCCACCGCGAGCCGAAACAAAAATCCTGACGACGACAACTTTACTACCGTTGTCAGATTACTGGAATAAGGCCGTCACATCTACAAAAATCTGTTCAACTACATACGTTTCCAGAGAGGGAAACTGAGCTTCGTCTCCTGCAACGAATCCTGGGCCTGACCTCGCTGAGCAATGACCAGTGGCTGATCTGCATCATGTTGTTATTGCCTTGCGGCTTGTCGACGAGGTTATCAAGTGTTTCCTGCGCAGCAGTCACAGCACCCGCCCAGGCACAAGTGGCAACCCCTGAAACCATTTGTGATATGCCTGCAATTACCGGGGTATATCAAAAAGTGTAATTGGAGTAGGAGAATGAAAACAATTTCTTTAATGATATCCTGTGCTCTTTTTTTAGTCGAGTATCCCGTTGCTTGCAGTGAGATCCACCAGCTAAATTTTGATTAAGTTGATATCATCCGGTGTGCAAATATTGATTTTCGAATTGATTTCTGCAAAAGCCGGCTGTTAAGTGAACGAAAATGGGAAGCGGGTTTAAAAATGTGAACAATAAAGGTTCCGGGTAAAGTCCGCCTTTTTAATACTTCCCCGTCATCTTCGCAATCGTCCTGTGTATCCCATGTATACTGAACCCGCTTCCGAGGTACATCATCGGGCAGTGTTCGGTCATGCATTCAAGGCCTTCTGCCTTGCAGGTGTCAACAGCTTTTTCGGTTTCTGTTTTCCAATGGAGCCAGATTTTAGTTATGCCTTTCTCCTTCAGGGCAGAGATAAAGTTTCCAGGATCAGTTATTGTGACGCCCAGTACGGCGCGGTTGAGGCCAGCTGGAAGTTCAGAGACTTTTCTTAAAGAGCCGGGTTCCGGCTTGTCGGAAAGATCAATGACATAGACGTCTTTGCCTCGGTTTTTAAGTTCGGATATGGCCCACTTCATTGCAGGCTTTGTATTATCGGTGACGAATGCATAGGTTTTTGCGTTCCAGAAGTTTTCCCTTTCTGGTGTCGTTGGTTCCATCTTGAGTTCCCCCTATTAGATTCTAAATTAAGTATATCTTCTGGCTCATATAAAAATCACAATGCAGTTTTCAGCCAGCTTCCGACCACCACAGGAAGAGGTTCTGAGATATCAGGCCGGATAATATCTAAATGGTATAAAGAAGTATATAAAGATTAAAAATATAAAAGGAGCGCAGATCCGGCTAGGATTCTGCTTATTTTTGCCTATTTCTACCTATTCCTACCTCTTTTTGCCTATTTCTGCCTATTTCTGTATATTTCTGCCTATCTTTGCCTATTTCTGCCTGTTTGTCCTGCTTACTGTCCCTGAAGCTTCTGTCCTGCCGCCTGAAGCGCTCCGCCGAGTGCCTTTGCAAGTTCACAGTTTTGAGAACACTTTGATGGACAGTTACAGTACTTAGGGGCGTTTTCCGCCATCCATTGCCCCAGAAAACCAAATGCTTTGAGCTGATCTTCATTTGCGGTCTGTACGAAGTTGTTTATATCCTGTAGTTCCATGATTTATCACCAGCATCAGAAAGGTTGTGTATATTTATATACTTGAGCGTCATAATTATATACACATTTCCGATTGTATAGAAAAATGACCTTAAATTAAAAACTTTAATAACCCCTTCACTTATTCCTTCAAATATCAGTCTTAATAAACACTATTAGTAAGCCCTTCAATTTCAATTTTAATAAATACATTCAATGGAGCCTTCAATTAACAGCATTTTTAGTAACATTAATTGTTGGTCCTGATTACAACAAACTTTAACTAAAATAATTTTAATTTTTTATAGTTCAGTTTTTAAAAAGTTTCCGAGGCAAATAAAAAATGGAAATAGCTAACGAAAATTCCGAGACTTATTACCGGGAAGAACTTCACTCTATTAAGGAAGAAGTAACATCCCTGCGGAACGAATTCTCACGGTTTTTGCAGAAGGCAAACCAGCAGCATATTGAAGGGATGATTGAGGAGATGAGAAAAAGCTTCATGAGGCCCATGGTAGACTATCTCTGTGAGGACGCAAGCGATAGGATGCATACCCGGATGACAGCAGACTGTGGGATGCGGGATTTTTGTGAAAAGGCTTTTCGTGATCTCTTGCATGAAACCGCAGGGCTTGTTGGAAGAGGCCGGATCGAAGCTGAAACCATAAAGCTTTATCGGGATAAGCTGGAAGAAGTAAAAAAGGAAGCTAAAACCTCAAATTGCAGCAAGTGTTTTTCGGAAGTGACGGATCTTTTTGAAAAGCAGGTCAAACTTATGCGTTCGCTCCAGATCTATGAAGAAAAGGATGAAGAGAATCAAAAAATAGACATTAGCGAAATCGAGCCCGAAAAGCTGGTCACTGAGGTCTGCGAGCCGGTAGCAAATCGACAGCGCCTTCTGATGCTCAAAGCACTTTCAGGGGAAAGCAAAACATTTTCCGAACTTTCCAAACTTACAGGCCTTCGCGGCGGGAATCTGCTATTTCACCTTCAGAAACTCCTTGAAACAGGAATGATTTTACAGCGAAATGAGCGGGGAGACTATATCATTACCAGAAAAGGTTACTCCACCCTGCAGGGGCTTTCCAGAATATATTCTGAAATTGAAAATGAATAAAGAAGCAAAAGCTGTGAAAAAGCAATAAAAAACGGTAAAAGAAAGCAATAATTTAAAAAGGAAGTAATAATGAAGAATAGTGGTATAAAAAAGCAATAATGATGTAATAAGGCAATAATAATGTAAAAAGGCAATAATGATGTAAAAAGGCAATAATGATGTAAAAAGGCAATAATGATGTAAAAAGGCAACAATAATCAATAAAACTAAAAAAAGCCAGAATAATTGGCTTAAATCAAACAAATTACCAGTTGTTACATCATCTGCTACCTCAGACGATCATTTCAGCCGTCATTTCCTATTGCGTTAACCGGGCAAGCTTCTAACGCTTCTTCGCAAAGTTCTTTTTCTTCGTCGTCTTCAGGCTGCTTATATACATAGGCATTGGATTCGTCGTCATTCATCTTGAAATTTTCAGGCGCAGTATCCACGCAGAGATTACAGGCTATACAATTGTAGTCACAATAATAAGGTCCTGGAATATTTTCAGCAACTTTATCTGAATTATCGGCTATACTTCACTCCCCCATTGTGTTTATTTCACAATAAGAGTAATTAAGAGGATTTTTATATATAATTTAACGTTTGAAAATGACTTTTTCAGTGAATTAAGTTCCTCGATAATCTATACAGTCCTGTACATCCATGTATATCGAAAAAAGAGCTGGTTTGGTAACTAGCTGGGTTAGTAACTATCCGTTAGCTTTTTTGTATCTATTCATTAGCTTTTTTGTATCCTCTAGGACTTACGCACTTGAGAAACAAAATCAACTACGTCAAAGGCTGTGGATTAAAATCACATTTTAAACAGTTAACGGTCCGATGCTGTTGATTTATCAGTTCAACTGCGTAATTCTTTTTGAATAATTTCACTGCTGGACACAGGTTTTCAAACTGGAGGACAGCCTTTGTTGAGGTTCTGGGAAATTTATTTAATTCTATTCACCTTTTTATTAAATGGAATGCATAAAATTGCTTTAGATCCATAACTTGAGGGGAGATGGTACCATCGTTACAAAAGAAGAAGTTATTGAAGTTCTAAAGACCTGCTACGACCCCGAAATTCCGATAAACATTATTGACCTTGGACTTGTTTATGGGATAGAGGTAGAAAGGGATCGGGTCCATATAATAATGACTCTAACTATGCCTGGCTGTCCTATGGGAGAGCTTATTATAGAGAATGTAAAGCGAAAGGTCGAAGCAATAGAAGGAGTAAAAGAAGCAAAGGTCGAGCTCGTTTGGGACCCGCCGTGGACTCCTGAAAGGATTTCGGAAGACGCAATGAAGCGGATTACAAAATAATTAAGGAATAATTGGAATAATTACGAAAAAGAATTAATTAAGGGATAATTAAGGGACAATTAAGGGATAATTAAAGGATAATTAAGGAATAAAAATGTTGTACCAAAAGTATGGGGGAAATAAGTATGGGAAATCAGGGTCTTACAGACCTGCCAATGAAAGTCAAACTGCCTGAGCCAGAAGCTGCAGATAGAAGCCATATCGAGGAACTCATTGCAAAACGAAGGTCTGTAAGAAGATATAAAGACAGGGAACTCTCCGAGTCCGTTATTTCTCGCTTGCTCTGGGCTGCGCAGGGTGTAAGTTCTAATGATGGTTTAAGGACCGCACCCTCTGCGGGTGCGCTTTATCCTCTTGAAATTCATGTAGTTACCGGAGAAGATGGAAAGCTTGAACCTGGGGTCTACAGGTACATTCCCGAAGGCCATACTCTTGTTCGGGAAATTGACGGTGATATGAGAGAGAAACTTTCAAAAGCTGCTCTCTTACAGCCCATGATAAGAAATGCTCCCGTTTCATTTGTAATCTCCACGGTTTATCCGAGGATAACAGGCAAATACGGCAGTCGAGGCCTTCGTTATGCCCACATGGAAGCAGGGCACGCTGCACAGAACGTATGTATCCTGGGAGTGGAATTAGGAATAGGAACCTGTACAGTAGGAGCTTTTGAGGACGAAGAGGTAAGAAAAGTGCTTAAACTGCCAGCAAACGAAGATCCTCTCTATATTCTGCCTCTGGGTTACATGTGAACCTTTTCCGGCGCCAGAACCATTCGAAGAGTCATTTACGATCAAACTCCTTTCCATCACCATAATATGTAAAACTGTGAAACCAGAAAAGGGAGGAAGGAATAAGGAGAAAAAAGATCTAAAAAACTCTAAAAAACTCTAAAAAAGAATTTCAAAAAGGAATTTAAGAAAGAACTTAGAGGTTCTTTTTAGTTTCAGGGCTCATCTCAGAGTTTTCCCGTGTTAGTTTGCCCTCAGAATACTGATATATCGCAAGTTCGCCTGTGGAAAACCTGATTTCCCTGATACCCTCATCGGAAATCCCTTCGATATATTTTACCAGAGCTCTCAGACTGCCCTGATGGGCACAGACCAGCACATTTTTCCCTGCCTTTACGGCAGGCAGTATTTTCTCCTTGAAATAAGGCACTGCACGTTCGTACACGACTTTAAGGCTTTCTCCTTCAGGTGGGCCTGGCTGAAAGTTCCACCGCCAGGAAGCAAGTTTTTCGGCTCCGTATTTTTCTTCCATTTTCTGTTTTTTCCTGCCCTGGAGCTTCCCGTAGTAGCGCTCATTTAAAGCAGACGTGAAATAAATCGGAATAAGGTTTTTACCGAGCTTTTCAGGATACGAGTACCAGGCCATTTTCCCTGGATTTTCTTTATCTCCTGTCCTCTCATGGACAACAACCCCTGCTTTCTTCTGCCCGGACAATATTAAGAAAAGTGTTTCCTGCGTCCGCACAAGGTTTGAGGCAAAAGCAAGGTCCAGTTCGAACTTTTCAAGCTCTGCTGCACATTGAAGAGCCTCTTCGATCCCTTTCCTGCTGAGAGAAATATCCACCCAGCCGGCAAGCCTTTCATCGGGCTTTAAGCCAGGTTCTCCATGCCTGACAAGTATAAGATGACCCATTAAAACGATACTCCATATAATCAGTTTCTATAGCCAGGAGCCAGTAAGTAGGGCTAGAAGCCAGTTAATATAGTCAGAAACCAGTAAACACTATGGTTTATTACTTCTTCGGTACAGGCCTGAACTCAAGCCGGGTATTGTAGAGAAGATGCCATAGATCGCCTTTCTTTGCCATTCTTTCCGCATCAATTACAGCTCCCTGCCCTTCGATCTCGAATCTGATACTTTGCTTCCCGAAGGTAACTTTTCCAAGCCTGCTTTCCATCCTGCTATAATCAAGGGCGTCGGCAAGCCGGACAAGGGCAGCTACTTTAAGGGTGAGGTTCTGAAGATCCTCAGGCATTTTCCCGAAGTCCTTCCCTTTAAGTTTCTCAATTTTCTCTTTACCTACACTCTTTTTATGCAGGAAAGCAGTCCAGGCAACAACAGGCCTGAGTCTTTCGGGCACTTCTAAAGGCGGGTGAAGGAGTAAAATGTTCCTTCCTGCTTTGTGATGGTTTTCAAGATCTACTGTCACGCCGGCATCGTGAACAAGAGCAGCGATTTCTACCAGGTTCCTCATTTCGGGGTCCAGTCTGTGTATTGAATTAAGAATGTCAAAGAGTTCAAGGGCGTTCCTGGCCACGTTATTGGCATGGCTACGTTCAATTTCATAAATGTAGTAGAGATCTTCCAGAGGCAAAGGCTCGGGACGAAGGGCTTTCCCAGGTTTTTTATCCCCTGATAGTCTCACGTTTGAACCTTCATCTAGCTGATTACTTCTTGAAGGTTTATTGTCCAAATTCGAATTAAAACCCCCTTATACACATTTCTTCCTTTATACGCATTTCTTATCTGTATTGGTATTAATCAATTTAATATTATTTTTGTCCAAACTTCAAAAATGATATAATGGCTCAAATAAACAAGTACTGTAAACTCTGAAATACTGTGGATAAAGATAATTAGGAGCAATACCTCCGAGACTTTGTTAAAAAAGGACAGAAAGATTGCTGACGAAAAAATGTCAAAATACTATGCACCATAAATAAGGCATCACGACACTATAAATGGCTTCTCACTTACTTGCTGATTTCTCTAAGATATACTCAAATTATTAAAAAAGCTAGTACCATGAAAACTTAATTATGGATCATCAATTTAGATCAAAACAATATCAGCTGATGGTAGTCATTAAAATATATGTTCAACATTTGGGTTTTCACGATACTAGTGATGGGCATTATATTCTGAAGTCTCGCTAAAAATATATTGCATATTACAATATGCACTTTAGTATCTCATCATTAGTCCAAATGCTTTTTTTCTGATAATATCTCTTCGCATGCTCCACAAGAAGTGCATGATATTCCTGGTAAACAGCCAGGTCTTCAGGCAAATTTTCTTCAAAAAGGGTTTTGATTTCATTGTAGCCCGCCTTTTCGTCAACAAGGCCCAGGTTTGTCACTATTCTTTTTGTATAGGCATCAACAACAAAAGAAGGCTGTTTGAAGGCATAGAGCAGAATCGAATCTGCAGTTTCAGGACCCACGCCTTTTAAAGAAAGAAGCTCTTTACGTTCAGGAATTCGATCTTCAAGCTCCGAAAACCAGCAGGCAAGGTTTTTCAGGCGCACTGCTTTCTGGTTGTAATAACCCGCTGGCCTGATAGCTTCTTTCAGGGCTTCCGGGTCAAGGGAGAGAATTGCTTCTGGAGAAAAGGAGTGTGTCTGCTTAAGGCTAAGGATATCTTTAAGGTTCAGAAGAGCCTTTTCAACCTGTATCCAGCTCGTGTTCTGCGTAAGCAGAGCTCCGCAGATAATCTCAAACTGCTGGTTTCTGGTTTGTGGATAGGTGTAATCTGCAGGGTGATACCCCTGGATAGAACCGGTTTTTGTGGGATTTGTCCCACCTGATTCACGAAGTTCGGTTAAAGGCCACCAGCCCTGAGGGCCATAGGAGCCAAGGAGACAATCGTATATTTTCCTGATAACAGGCTTCAGCCCTTTTTTTTCGGTACTGAGATTTTGAGCACTCTCTTTCATTTAAACATCTCATACTCAAGAATAGTTTAAAACTTTTTATTTCAGGATTAGCCTTTATGCGTTTTCATTTTTCGAACTTTACTAGCCTTTACTAAGTTTCTAGCTTTACTAAGTTTCTAGCTTTACTTATTTTCTAGCTTTACTAACCTTACTAATTTTACCTAATCTGCATATCCAAAATTTGTTTCAAATTTTTCCTTACATGTGTAATCAAAAAAGAAAAAGTGTTTTATTTGTGTTCGGTTAAGGAATCTGTTAACCTTAAAATGACTACTGCAATCACCTATCCATCTTGATTTACATTTAGAGGTTAACAGAAAAAGCAATGAAAATAACACTTTATATGTTATATCTTAACTGAATACAAATGGATAACTATTTATAGTAACTTTTTGTATGGTATGGGTGTTACAAAAATAAATAAATTTCATACTAGGCGAGTTTCACCGCAGGCCATCATCTACTGAATTAGTCCGTTGGAGGAAGTTTCAAGTGCTTATACGATTACTGAGTGTTACAAAAGGTGCGAGAGGTTCGCTTCTTGCAAAAGCACTGATAGGCGTACTAATTACAGGGACATATATTGTTCAAGCCTTTTTATCGGCGAAAGGCGTGAGTTATGCTTTTGTTGAGTTAAATTGGCGTCTCTTCATTCCAATAATTCTCGGAATTGTACTTATGGTCGTGCTGAGAGTTCATTTGTTATGGATAAGAGAAATATTTGGGAAATATGCGGCTGAGAAAGTTAAAGAGGCCTTGAGAATTAACCTTTTTAAGCATTTCTTTCGATTAGGTCCGGCATATATGGAGGACGGCCGCACAGGAAAGCTCCAGTCGATATTCATTGATGGCATTGAGGCTTTGGAAGTGTTTCTAGTTGACTATCTCCCTCAGGTGTTGGTCAATGCCGTCGGTCTTGTATGCATTCTTCCTTATATGGCAAGCCTGGATCCACTGGTGGGTGTGGTTGTTTTTGTATCAATTCTTATATCAGTACTCTGCCCGATGTTCTGGGACAAACTGATGAACAAAATCGGCCACGGCCATTGGGAATCCTATGGGAACCTCAATTCGCAGTTTGTGGACGCGATGCAAGGAATGACAACACTCAAAGCGTTCAATGCGAGTGATGCAAAAGGCAACGAACTCGAACGAGATGCCAACGAATTGTATAAGCACACGATGAAAAAGCTCAATGTATCGCTGATCAGCTCCGCACTTGTCGGCTTCGCGACTGCGATCGGAACGGCATTATCAGTCGGAATCGGCGCTTTCCACTTAAGCATGGGTATGCTTGCGATGTCAAGCCTGACCGTTATTCTGTTTTTGTCAACCGAATGCTTCAGACCAATTAACGATTTAAATGCGTATTGGCACAAATCATTTTTGGGATTTTCGGCTGCTGAGAAAATGTTTGAATTTCTTGACACAACAGTAAATGTTCTGGATAAAGGCAACGACAGACTTGTTCTTCCTGAGGAAAAGAGACCTTCTATTGATTTTAACTCAGTCACATTTTCCTATAATGACGGAAAGAGACCGGCACTCAGAAATCTCGACCTGTCAATTCCGTCGGGAGCGAAAATCGCACTCGTCGGTCAGTCAGGCGCCGGTAAATCTACTGTTGTCAATTTGCTGCTCAGGTTTTTCGACCCGCAGACGGGCAGTATCACAATCAGCAAAAAAGAGATTGGTAAATATTCAATACAGGATCTTCGCCGTCAAATCTCGGCCGTGTTTCAGGACACCTATCTATTTTACGGAACTGTTGAGGATAATATTCGCGTCGCAAAACCGGAGGCTTCCTTTGAGGAGATAGAAGCTTGCTGCCGTAATTCAAACGCCCATGAATTTATATCCGCGCTGCCACAAGGATATCAAACGATCGTCGGAGAAAGAGGGGTCAGGCTTTCGGGAGGCGAACGGCAAAGAATTTCGATAGCCAGGGCGATGCTCAAGGATGCACCGATACTTGTGCTTGATGAAGCAACATCGAATGTGGACGCTTCAAATGAAAGTGCAATACAGGAAAGTCTTGATCGGCTTGCGAGAAATAAAACCACTTTGGTAATTGCCCACCGGCTTTCAACAATAATAGATGCTGATGAAATATATGTGATGGGGAATGAGCATATTTGCGAACACGGGACAGCGCAAGAGCTGATATCCAGGGATGGAGTTTTTATGGAACTCATGAAGGCTCAAAATGCTGGGGAAAAAATGGGGTGAAAATCAGATGAAAATATTTATTAAGCTTCTGCCGCATCTGAAACCCGTCATAAATTCCATAATTCTCGGAATCATCACCGGAATTATGAATCAAGGCGCTGCAATCGCGTGTTCGGCTTACGGTGCTTATTTGGTCAGCCTGGCGATATTAGGGGCCGCACCCCATGCAATTTTGATCGGGATTTTGGTGCTCATTGCCTTAGTTGTTCTGCGAGCTGTCATGAGTTATGCGGAAATGTGGTATGCCCATAAAGCTGCCTACGGGATATTGGCTCATTTACGAGTAAAGCTGTACAGGGCTATTGAAAAAATTGCACCGAGTTATTTAATGAATAAACGGACAGGCGACCTTTCATCAACGCTAATGTCTGATGTTGAAACCCTGGAATGGTTTTATGCCCATACATATGGAGCAGCTTTTATTGCCGTGATCGTTCCGGTCATTGTTCTTGCCGTTATTGCAGTCTTAATTCATCCCTATCTTGCGCTTGTATTGATTCCGTGGCTTTTCCTTACCGCCACCGTACCGTTCTGGTTTCAAAACCGAGCGGAAATAGATGGACGTAAAATACGCGAAGGGCTTGCCGAAGTCAATTCGGAAGTAGTTGACGGTATCCAGGGAATTCGGGAAATATTATCCTTCGGGTATGAATCGTGGTATTTGAAAAAACTCAGAAACGCGAATAAGTGTCTGTCGGCAGTACAGCGTAAATATGGAAGCAGACAGGGAATTGAAACAGGACTTCTTAATTTTTTCATGTCCGCCGGATTGCTGAGTGTCACAATCATCTCGGTATACCTGATAAAGAACGGGATGATGGGTCGACAATGGTATGCAGTATCAATCATTCTATCCATATATGTTTTTACGCCAGTCGTCGCCATCGGTACGATGGCAAGAAGCTTTGGCATTATGCAGTCATCAACCAACCGTGTTTTTACAGTGCTTGAAATGCCGGAAACAGTAAAAGACATGGTAAAAGTAAGCAAACCGTTGCAGGATAAACTCAGTATTGAATTCGACCATGTCAGTTTTCGATATAAAGAAGAATTACCGCTCGTGTTAAAGGATGTTTCTTTTCGGGTGAGTCACGGAGAGACCGTGGCGTTTGTCGGTCATTCCGGATCTGGAAAGTCCACCTGCGCGAACCTGCTGCTCCGATTCTGGGATGTCACGGAAGGCTGCGTACGTGTCGGCGGTCAGGATGTACGTGATCTAAAGCAGCAGGATTTAAGGGACATTGTATCCATCGTGCCGCAGGACGTCTATCTTTTCAACTGCTCTATCAAGGATAACCTTCTGTTGAGCAAGAAAAACGCTACAGACACGGAAATCTATGAAGCGGCGAGAAAAGCCAGAATACATGATTTTATCATAAGCCTTCCGAACGGTTACGATACGGAGGTTGGTGAACGCGGCGTGCAGCTGTCCGGAGGTCAGAGACAGCGTATCGCAATTGCTAGAGCCTTGCTGAAAAACGCGCCAATATTGCTGATGGATGAAGCGGTTTCGAACCTGGACACAAAAAATGAGGAAGAACTCAGAGAAGCTTTACAAGAACTCAGCAAGAACAGGATTACACTTGTTATCGCTCATAGACTTTCTACGATTATGGCTGCGGATAAAATAGTTGTGCTTGAAAACGGAACAGTTGCGCAAGCCGGCAGGCATGAAGAGATGATTTTACGTGAAGGCACGTATTCAAGGCTTATCCGCACCCAATATACAAAAATAGTGTAGATGATTCTGTTCCAAAATCTAGTGATTTTTGCATTTTTGGATTGAAAATCTGAATTCGCAAGAAGAATCCAGTTATCATCAAAACCAATATTCGATATCTAAAGACTTCAATTCTTAAGTCGTATCACAAGGATTGTGACTAATTACAAGGTCCAATGATTTTGAACTTTACATTCATCACTAGATTTTGGTACTGAGTCGTGTAGATGAATTTTTATTTAAAATACAGCATAAAACAGAGGAAAATAGAATGAGATTTAAGAAAATCGCAGCGTTTGTCCTCTTGGCAGTTATGGCTATCATGCTGATGGCCGGCTGCGTCAGCAAGACAAGTACCCAGGAAAACACGAATACATCCGGTGGCGTAGCGTCGGGTAAAAATACGCTTGTTATCGGTGCGTTTGCCGACTTTAAGCAATGTTCAGGCAAAGAAGGCCAATCAATGGTGTTTGATTTGATGACACAACGGTCGGAGAGTATGGGCGTCGAACCTGGTATTATTGAGTTGTGGACGACGAACGCGGATCTGACAGAATACACACTTAAAATTCGCCAGAATGTCAAATTCACCGACGGCACGCCCTTAACTGCCGATATTGTCAAATATTCACTGCAGGCCTGGGCTCCGTATTGCGATGGCAGTTTTATTTATTCGCTGGAATCAATGGACGTTGTTAATGACACTACCCTGGATGTAAAATTTAACAAGAGCTATGGCAACTTTCCGACGGAGATGACCAGAATTTATGTCTCGCTTCCCGGTTCCCTTGATGATAAGGGCAACGTTGTTAACTGGGTGGGAACAGGACCATTCATTCTCGATGATTATCAGACTGACCAGAGCGCGACACTTAAAACAAACAAAGATTACTGGAACAAGGACAAAATACCTTCGATCGACGGCGTCAAGTGGGTTGTTATTCCTGATGAAAACGCACGAATAATGGCGCTTCAAAGCGGTCAGGTGGATGTCATCGGCGTCGCTGAGCATTATTGCGCGCTTTCCTACGCAGCTGTTGCAGAGCTGAATAAGGATGATAATTATGTTGTTGACTTAAATCCTGATAGCGGCTTGATCGCAACATACGTTTATAACTATGCTGAAGGGCCTATGACGGATATAAACCTCAGAAAAGCCGTTACATATGCAATTGACCGCAAGACTCTTGCCGATACCGTAATGTCCGGTATGGGAGCTGAAAGCGGCGATTTCATGAGACGAAAATATAACTTTTCACCGAGAAATGAAAAGGAATATACTTACGACTTGGATGCAGCAAAGGCTGCGCTGACAGCAGGCGGATATGTGGATACAAACGGTGATGGCATTGTTGAAAAAGATGGACAGCCTGTTGTTTTACGGTTCGTGGTTGAGAGCGATGAAACCGCAAGAGCAACCGCTGTATTTGTTCAAGACTGCCTGAAGAAGGTTGGCATAGATACAAAACTTGAGGCGCTGGATGATTCAGCCAGAGCAGAAAAAGAAAAAGATGGCGATTTTGATATTGCATACACACATCCGTGGCTTACAACGCCTCAAACATACATGTCCTGGAGAGGCGCGGTCAACACCTATGATGATTTTGGAATCGGCTTTGGCGTTAGCAGCAACTTCTCAACGTATTTAAACGAAGTCTTAGTGAAGAGCTCAAAAGATGATCTGTGGAATACTTTTGACAAGGTGTGGGCAGAAGAGTACGCGTTTTATCCGGGAACCGGGTTGTATACAACACCCAGGGTGTTTATCCACTCGAAGGATGTGACAGGGTTTATTTTTAACCCAAATGAATGTGTCATTGATTTGTCCGGCGTGAAGATTACGAGATAAAAGTAAACAGAAAGCATATTCAGGCCTTAAGGTTTGCTTAAGCCCTGAATATGCTTAAAGTCTCAAATTGTAGATCAGATATGAGAGTTCAGGTGATTATAAAAAAGCTCTGTAGAACACTTGTCACAGCTTTGCTTGTCGCTTTATTGTGTTTTAGCGTGATGTTCTATTCTCCGGGTAACCCTGCAGAGAAACTATTGCGATATAAAGACCCAACAGGAGGCTTGAACCCGAAAACAGTTGAGATGTATGCGGAAAAGCTGGGTACCAACGGCAATTTTTTTGAACAGTTTGGGGCCTGGTTGGCCGGGATTCTGAAAGGCGATTTCGGGACATCATTTAAAACCGGATTACCAGTCCTTCATGAATTTACGACTAGAGCAGGATGTACCATGTCGCTGATGTTACTTTCTACGCTTCTTGCGCTTGTCGTAGGATTATCATTAGGCATTCTGTCAACTCGATATCATAATACAATTCTAGATAAAGTCATTCGTTTTTTTGCTGTGTTCAATACGTCCGTACCGAGCTTCTGGCTGGCGCTCTTATTCCTATGGATTTTCTCAATTCGACTCCATCTGCTGCCCTCATTCGGATTTAATGGATTTTCGAGCCTTATTCTGCCTGTAACGGTTCTTGGGTTAAGCTATTCGAGTACCATTATCAGAATAACAAAATCATGCCTAATGGATAACCTTTCGAGCGCATATGTTGTTACTGCAAGAGCAAAAGGCTTAAGCGAGAGTTCTATTATGATCAGGCATGTTCTGATAAATATCGCACTTCCGATCATCACTTTATGTGGTACTAACATGGCGAGCTTGCTGGGCGGAAGTGTTATTATCGAGAATATATACGGGCTGCCCGGCTTGGGGAACTACCTAGTCATGGCAATAATGGTGAAGGATTTTCCGGTTATACTGGGGTTTGTTTTTATATTCGCTCTCTTCATTATGCTAATAAACCTATTGGTGGATCTTACATACACTCTGATCGATCCCAGAGTTAGGATGGCAATGAATGAAAAACAATAAACATATCATTATTATCCTTACGGTATTAACCGCTATTTTGCTTCTATTTGTCATTCTCTCACCGTATCTGTTCTCGGCTAGTTATGATCTTGATATAAAAAATGCGCTTCAAGCGCCAAGTTCTGCGCATTTGTTCGGTAGCGACAATCTTGGCCGCGATTTATTTGGACGTTCGTTTATCGGTTTGAGGCTTTCTCTGGCGCTAGCGCTCGTCATTCAGATCATTTGCTTATTTGTGGGTGCGGTTTTTGGTGCAATTTCTGGTTATTACGGTGGCGTTATCGATAAGGTATATACCACGATTCAAGATATTGTGATGTCATTTCCAAGCTTAATTGCGTCGTTATGCTTGATCGCCATGCTTGGACCGGGAATACATACCCTTATTATCGCGTTATCGTGTACCGGTTGGGTGACATATGCCCGCCTGATCCGCAGCGAGGTTGTAAGCCTTAAGGAACTGGATTATATACAGGGTGCAAGAGCTATTGGCGCATCAAGTGGTTATGTGCTCTTCAGGCATATCCTTCCAAATGTTGTGCGGCCGCTCATTCCTCTTTTTACTCTTATGATCGGGCATACTGTTCTGGCAATATCAGGACTTGGTTTTTTGGGTTTTGGCGTACAGCCGCCGACTGCGGAAATCGGTCTGATGATCAAGGACGGATTAACCTATATAACAAGAGCGCCCTGGATGATCCTGGCCCCAGGATTGCTGCTTTGCTTATACGTATGGCTTTTCAACGTACTCGGAGACGAGCTGCAGGAATGGCTGAATCCCAAGAAAGATTATCTC
Source organism: Methanosarcina sp. DH1 (assembly GCF_020804205.1). Lineage (NCBI taxonomy): Archaea > Methanobacteriati > Methanobacteriota > Methanomicrobia > Methanosarcinales > Methanosarcinaceae > Methanosarcina > Methanosarcina sp. DH1. The sequence goes on from NZ_WJBJ01000028.1 coordinate 75,185, forward strand.
CACATTTAGGGAAGTCTAGGTATGGAAAAACTGCTTGAAATTCAGAATTTATGTACACATTTTGACAGTAGAAACGGCTGCGTCAATGCTGTGTGTAGCGTTAATATGGATATACATCGCGGGCAAATTATTGGACTGATCGGTGAGACCGGCTGCGGTAAATCGGTCCTGGGACAGTCTATCCTGAAACTTCTCCCGAAGAACGCCTGTATTACTGGTAAGATATTATTCGAAGGTAAAAATATCCTTAAAATGTCTGTTAAGGAACTGAGAGCTGTCAGAGGTCACAAGATCGCATTTATTTGCCAGAACCCAGCTGAAGCGCTTAATCCCCTGATGAAAAATGGAACGCAGATCATGGAATCAGTTAGAATAAATCAGGCATTATCAAAAAAAGAGTGTCGTGAAACGTCGATAGACTTACTCAGTGTACTCGGTTTTTCAGAACCCAAGGCCATTATGCACCAATATCCCAATGAGTTGAGTGGTGGTATGAAACAGCGAGTCCTTGCAGCAATGGGGATGAGCGGTTATCCCTCTTTATTGATCGCTGACGAACCGACGAAAGGCTTGGATGCTATTAAGCGTGGGCAGGTTATTGCGACGATCAGGAAGTTCATTGAAACAACAGGCAGCGCTGTGCTAATCATCACACATGATCTGAAATTTGCGTCGGCTATTTGTGATACAATCGCTGTGATGTATGCCGGTGAAATTGTTGAAACGGGAGATGCGGAGACACTGTTTAATGACCCCAAACATCCATATTTAATGGCTTTAATAAAGTCGCAGCCGTGTAAAGGACTCAATGTTCTAAATGGCACAGTATGCAGTTTAATTGATTTACCTTCTAATTGTAGATTTTTTGACCGCTGTTCATATGCAACTGGTGTCTGCCAAGATCAGCATCCCAACCTTCTTCCTCTAAATGAAGAACATAGAGTGAGGTGCCTAAAATATGTTTGAAGTCCGAAATCTCTCAAAGGTTTACAATTCCGGCATCATACATAAAGCATCTTTGAAAGCTGTTGACGATGTGACGTTTTCTGTTGACAGAGGCGAAACAGTTGGAATAATAGGTGAAAGCGGCTGTGGTAAGACGAGCCTTGCCAAGATGGTTCTCAAACTGTTGAAAAGCAGTTCGGGGAGTATGTACCTTAATGGTGAAGATGTTTCAAGTATCAGGGGAGAGAAACTGAAGAACTACAGGCGAAAGGTTCAAATCATTTTTCAGAACCCGGAATCGTCGATTAATCCCCACATGAAAATATACAATTGTATCGCCGAAGTGCTCCGAATTAACAAATTAGCATCCAGGAAAAGTGAAGAGGAAAAAGCACTGATTAACCAATTGATTAGCATGGTGGGGCTACAGCAGGAGCATTTGAACAGATACTCATGGGAGCTTAGCGGCGGTCAGATACAGAGAGTAGCGTTGTCCAGGGTATTAGCTTTAAAGCCCGAGTTGTTAGTTGCTGATGAACCTACATCCATGCTTGATGTATCCGTTCAAGCTCAAGTTTTAACTCTATTAAGGTCGATGCAAAGAGAACAGGGCTTTGCAATGTTATTTATTTCGCATGACCTGGATGTAGTCCGGATTATGTGTGATCGGGTCATCGTAATGTTTATGGGGAAAATAGTAGAATCCGGGACTGTTGATCAGGTGTTCAGTGATCCTTGCCATACCTACACAAAATCATTAATTGAAGAATATGAATGCCTTAGATAAAAAGATGAAAGATGGAATGAAACTCTATTTCTGGCTTGAGGTTTTACTTTCTGACTTGAGGTTTTACTTTCTGACTTGAGGTTTTACTTTCTGACTTGAGGTTTTACTTTCTGACTTGAGGTTTTCCATTTTTCTTTAAATCACTTATTTTTACCAAATAATACCTAACGAAAGTTATTTTACAAAAATGGTATCTATTTATCTTTTAAATAAATTTTTAAAATTTAGTGTAAGGATTATACCTGATTAAAGTTATTTTAAGTTACTAATCAAAAAACAAACCATAAAAAGGAGCTCTTCGTTGTTTTGTGTGGATATCCTCATAATATTCTCATAAAAACCAATGCAGTCTCGAATTGAAAATCATCTTATCCACAGGGAATGATGAAGAGCCCTAAATTTTTTTTGTTCCGATCCTCGGTGCAACTGAAGCTAACTTACGTTCCTTGCACAAAAACGCAAGCATTTGTCATAATGAATACTTAACCATGACAATATCAATCATATAACACCGGACGACAAACGCTTTAAAAAAGAAATTAATTGCTCTCAGAGGCAGCTTTGCATTTATCTAAGATGGCACTAACACTCTGTTTTGCAGTTTGCCCTTCACTCTGTACAGTAGTTGTATCAGCTCCAGGAGCCCGGGATTTTGCGGGGGAATATTTGATAGCAAGCACCCTCATTATACTGAGTACAAACAATAAAGCCGCCAGACTTAAAATAAATTCATATCCGAATTCCTGTGAATAGAGTCCGACTGCAATTTCACGCAGGACTATAAATATTGTGGCATCTGTGATATCCGTAAGTCTGATCCTGTCGTTTTCCTGGTAATCAACAAAAGCTTTGAAAAGGTCAATCACAATGAAAACCGTCAATACACTTGTTACCATATGACTGAATCCGCTTTCGAGAGACTCAAAAATAATGAGACGGATATCCAGCAAGGTCTTTACCATTCCCATAATTAAAGCCAGCAGTAGTATATAAAGAAAGATTATACTGATACTATCAGTGACCTTTTTAAATAGTTTAATACTATCCATTTTATCTCCTATATCCACTGCTTCTCATATTTTAGGCCATATATATAGTTTTTCATATAATTCTTCATATTTATTCAAGAAATATAGTTTTTGACTTGTAATCACCTCTTTTTCTATTCCTTTTTCTATTCCTTTTTCTATTCCTCTGTTACTTTCTAAGACGATTATTTCAGGTGAAATAATCTCCAGTAAGACATTCTTCTTTTAAACTGTTCATTTCAAACTGTTCATTCCAAACTGTTCATTCATATCTCAATGCATCCACTGGTTTCAGTTCCGATGCATTCTTTGCAGGCACGAGACCTGCAATCAGGCCCACAACTATGGAAACTAAGGTCGAAATAAAGGTAGCTTTAAAGCTGAGGGCGAATTCGAAGGGAGCATTCATTCTTATAGAGATAAAGAGAAGGACTGCCTGCACTGCAACTGTACCCAGGAGAATACCTATGATTCCTCCTACAAGGCTGATCATTGCAGAATTGCAAAGAAAGATCAGCATTATATCCTGGTTTTTTGCCCCTATGGCTTTCATTATCCCGATCTCTTTAGTTTTCTCAAGGACAGACGTAAACATTGTATTCGCAATTCCTGTAGAACCTACAAGGAGAGAAATGCCTGCAATGAACGCCAGGAAGGCAGTAAGACCGTTAATCATCTTTCTTGTGCTATCAATTGCTTCTTTTTGAGAATTCACATAGAAGTCCTGGGTATCTTCAGTAACTCTTCTCGAGAGCCTTAGGCTGCGCTCGATATCTTTAATGGCTACATCATAATCTGCATCTTTTATGAGCTTAACTTCTATTGTGCTGTAAACATCTGCGCTGTAGTCATCCGTTTCTGTCTCAGAAAGGTCTTCATTGCTGGAAAGGGAATATACATCCTGGTAAGGCATATATATGCTACTCCCGAAAAGTCCTGAAAGACCTCCAAGAATCCCACTACCTGTTGCCAGAATTCCAACTACCCTGTACGATTTGCCATTCAATAGAACTATCTCGTTAATCCTGATTTCCCTCTCGAAAGTTTTCTTTGCGAGCTCATTTGAAAGAACCATAACGTTCCGATCTCCGGTTTCCAGCATTCGGCCCTTCTCTACATCCTTTTTTGAGATTTTAGGCCAGACAGCTGGGTCCACGCCTGTCACCCAGACATCAGTACTCTCGGCTCCTATCTTCATTTCTGCGTTTTTTTCAACATTAACGTTGATATATTCGATAGCCGGAATGCGGCGCAGGGCAAGTATATCCATATTTGTAAGTTGAGGTTCCGTCACCTGTTCAAAATCGACAGTATCAGATGTATTGATCTGAGTTTCCTCTTCACTTTCTTCGTTCCCTTCGGTCTCTACGGTTGTCTCCAGGCTATCTTCAGAAACTTCTGAACTTCCTTCCGTATTTTCCGAGTCAACTACTACAGATTCTTCATCGTTTACCTGGAAGGGAGTTGAGGCTACGATTGTGATGATATCACCACCGAAGCCTTCCAGAGTTTCAGTTACCTCTTTCTCAAAATATTCCCCAGTAGTGACAATCGCCATTACCGAGGCAATGCCTATTATTATCCCTATTATAGTCAGCCAGCTCCTCAGCTTATTGGCTTTGACCATACTAAAGGCAATTTTTAAAATTTTTCCCGGTTTCATGGAACACAGACTCCATTTTCCGCGTTCTTTTGATTTACTTGTCCGGGTCATCGAACTTTATTTTGTTAAGCTCATCTTCCTGTGCGTTCTTCATTTGTATCTGCTTTTGACGTTTTTTGTAGATGACCGCGCCCGCTACACAGACGAGTATAAGTAATCCGATATACATCAGTGAGCTCGAATTACCTCCTTCCGATTCATCAGACTCGGCTGATGGGGTAAAAGACGAAGAATAAAGAGGAAGCTCCCGTTCCACAGTCTGCCTTATTCCGTCATTTGAGGTATAGCTAATTTCAAATTTAATAGGAAGTTCTTTATTCATTGCTACCGGCTTCAGGTCGAAATCGGCAATTGTATTGTCTCCTTTTTGAAGGTTCCCAAGAACTACTGAGTTACTGCTACCACCCGCAACAGTCCAGTTTGCCTGTGAGGGGACAGAAATCTTGACTGAGTTTGCCGCGTTGTTTCCGATGTTCGAAACCGTAAAAGTATAAGCTCCGGTCGGACTTCTTTCCATAAATGCGATATCGAAATCAGTGGTGCCTCCTACATAGACTCCTGCCTTGCTTGTGATCTCTTTTCGCTTCTGGTTTTCTACAGTGCCCGCTTCCGTGATAGTCTGAAGTTCTTCGACATCATCATAGGTGAGCACCATGTCCAGCTTATAAAGGCCCGGCTTTGTATTGACATTTGTCAGGACCTGAAAGCTGACATTTTCAGTGTCTCCGATGTCAATCAAGTTAATGTGCTTAACATTGCTTGAACCGACAGGCAGGATTACGTCATTAGTACAGTCCCAGGAAAACATCGCATTCTTCAGTGGAGAATTTCCCACATTTTTTATGCCGAAAACAAGATTGGTTTTCTGCCCTGGAACTATTTTTTCGACACTGATATATTCTATTTCAGCGTTTGATTCGCTATCAAGTTCAATATCAAAATCTTTTGTAAGAGTAAGCCGGCTGTCGTCCTTAGTTGCATAAACGTATACTTTTAGCGGATATGTGCCTTCATTGACATTGTTTTCAATCCCCAGCTTGAATTTTACGACCTTCTGACGGTTATCTGCATAGCGTTTTCCCAGAGTGCCTATATCCTTTACAAGCGTCTCGCCGGCAAGAGCCTTGAAAGGGTACTCTGGCTTGATTTCCAGAACACAGTTCTCCAGATCCTCATATCCCGTGTTCTGAATCGAAAGCCTTATTTCAAGGACATCTCCGGGTTCTACCGGGTCAGGGTCCTGGTTAAGCAGATCCAGAGTTAAGCCTTCATCAAGTCCCGAACTAATATTGGAGGTGCTCTCATCTTCTGAAGTATCTTCCGCCAGGGCAGGGGGAACGCAAAAGAAAAAAAGCAAGAGCAAGCAAATAAAACCTGTAAGTTTAAAACCCATCTCAATTCCTCATTTTTTACTTTTTTCATAACTCTAAAAATGTCCAAAAAGGTTTTATCGGGCGCACATGGTCCGAATAGAGTTTGGTATGATTTGAATACTGAAATAATTCAAATAATCTAAAATGATCTGAAATAATCCAAATAATCTGAAATAATCCAAATAATCTGAAATAATCCAAATAATCTGAAATAATTCAAATAATCTGAAATAATCCAAATAATCTGAAATAATTCAAATGATCTGAAGTAATCCAAATAATCTGAAATAATCCAAATAATCTGAAATGATCTGAATTTAATCTGAAACAATCATAGCTAAACCTGATGTTTTTAATAGTCTTAATAGTTATAATTTAGTCTTAGCCTTTAGTTTAGTCTGAGTAATACACACTTAGATTGAATATAAGTTGGACCTATTCTAAAACCGCTCCATAGTTTTCCTCTCAGGTCTCGGCCTCCAGCATCCTTTGTTGAGTTTCTGGGTCAATTTTTTCTTCATTCATTTCATCTCTGATGATTTTACCATCCTTCAGTTCGATGTGCCTGCTTGCATATTTCGCAAGGTGCAGGTCATGAGTAACCATAACAATTGTTTTGCCTTCTTCTTTCCAGAGCCTGTATAAAATTCCCAGTAATTCTTTTCCGGTAACACTGTCCAGAGCTCCTGTTGGCTCATCTGCAAGAATGATTTCAGGGTTACATGCCAGAGCTCTTGCAATCGAGACTCTTTGTTGCTGGCCACCTGAAAGTTGAGAGGGCTTATGTTGAATTTTATCCGAAAGCCCTAAAAGCGCAAGCATTTTCTTTGCTCGTTTTTCTGCCACCCTGTCATCAATTTCCTGGATTTCCAGGGGCAAAAGCACATTTTCAAGAGCTGTCATGGCAGGAATCAAGTTGTACTGCTGGAAAACAAACCCAATTGTTCTGCCTCTCAGGGCTGCAAGATCCGATTCTTCAAGGCGAGCTATATTCCGGCCTTTCAGGAAAATCTTACCTTTTGTAGGGGTGTCCAGGCAGCCAACAAGGTTCATCATTGTGGATTTTCCACTTCCGGAGGGCCCGATTATTGCAACGAACTCTCCTTTTTTGAACTCCACGTTCACATCTCTGAGGGCATTGACCTGGACTTCTCCCATTTGATAAATTTTCCAGACATTCTGAAAGGCTATAAGTATATTTTCCATGTTTTCTCCTGCAAAACTTAGCAAACTTATTATAATATTAAATTATTTAAAAGTTTATCTTGATTTTTTTTAAAACGGTATACCTATTTATAGAAAAATAAAAGAAAATATAAACTTCAATTAATGAAAAAATACAAAAGTTCTAAAAATACTGTGAGGACGAAGGTATTTTTTAGGACTCATTCGAAATCCGAATCTTCAAAAAGAAACAACTCGTCGATTGTGGTGTCCAGGCACCTTGAGATCCTATATGCAAGCTTTAGTGAGGGGTTGTATTTTCCTTTCTCAAGAAAAACAATGGTTTCTCTCCTGACACCTACCATTTTTGCAAGGGCTTCCTGAGTAAGGTCATGCCTGGCTCGGAGTTCCTTGATTCTTGTTTTCACGGTTTGCCCTCCGAAAGCCTTACTCAATGTCGCCTTTTCGCATGAAATACCACCTGAAAACGTTTGCTGAAATGGTCATGAAGATAAGAAGTATACCAAGCACGCTTCCAGCAGTAAATTCAACCATTTTGAAGTAGTCCGCCAAATAAAACACTGAAATGAGTACCAGTGTCAGAAGCCAGGAATAAGTTATCCCATAAGCTGCTAGTTTTTTTGTCCTTTCATCCCTATCTGGAAGGGCACCCTGCCTGAAGAACCTGAAAGCTGTAAGAATAAAGAGGATTAGCCCCATACTGATTAGAAAACTTGAAGCCGAAGCTTCATGTTTATAACAAGTTGCTGATACTATTCCAGCAAGCAGAATAATAACTCCTAAAGCAAGCTTGTACACATATATCTTTTTTATATTTTTCATAGTTATCCCTTTGAATAATCTTGATTTCAATAAGCGTAGCCTAGTGGAGTCTATTTTATTTAACACTACCAGGGTATTGTTCCTTATTTACAACATATTATTAGATATTAATAACATTTAATTAATTATCTCTAACATTTAGTTAGATATAGTTAACATATGTTAGATCCATATAACATACATTCATATTTAAAGTTTATCAAAAAAGAAATCTTAGCCCGGAGTCAAAATCAAACTTTCTTTCTTCTTTCTTCTTTTTCCTTTTTTCTTTTATCTATTGCTTTTTCTGAAAATGTCCTTCTCACATTTGATCTGCTAGCCGAGTCAACAGTAAAGTGTCGTATAAAATCAATTGCAATTATTCATAAATATTGAATTCTTAATGATTGACTCGACACCAGACTATCCTGACAAATATTCTGACAAAGCTACAAAGCATAATACAAGGCATATTTTATGTGCTGGTCAAAGCTATAGAAAGCCCGCAAGACATTTATTTTGACACAACTAGAAGAATATTTCAGTAGATGTGAGATAAGAAATAGCTGAAGTGGATCAAAAACACAAATGGCTTATAAGGCAGAAGATCCCTTAAAATGCAGAATATTTTTTATACAGGTTCTGGAGCAGATTAAAATGACCCTTGTTATCGCTTTTATCGGGAAGAACGGTGCAGTAATGACCGGAGACCTGCGGGAAATAACATTTGAAGGAGAGAAGCAGAACAGAGAAAAGCTTGAAAAAGATCTTTACAACGGGACAATAGTCACGGATGACGAGCTCGCAAAAAAAGCCCGAGAATTCGGGGTCGGCATAACTGTTACGGACTGCAAAAGCAAGATCTCGGAAAGAGACGGCATTTTAATAGGAGAAGTATCCTCAATTGAAGGCGGGGTCACCAAAAAAAGAAGGCTGTACGCCTCAGCCGGGAACCACGCAATTGCCGAGATAAGGGATTCCGAGATAACCTTAACCTCACACGCAAAGGGAAGTAATTTAATAGTTCTCGGGAACGATTTCACAAAGCAGGTAGCCAATAAATGCTTCAAAGACAATTGGACGAAGAAGAGCACTTTTCAGGATGCCATCAAAATTCTCATTCTCTGTATGGAAACTGCAGCAAGGAAAACCGCGTCTGTGAGCAAGCAGTTCTTTTTGATTCAGACTACTTCAAACGTTGATGTTTTAAAAATTGTAAAGAAGGACTGAAATAACTGAAAAAGCAGAAGAAATAACCGAAAAACTGCTGAGGTGTAATAAATAGAGGAGTTATACAGTTGGCTCATGGCATATCGTTTTTTACAAATTTTTAAATATGCAAATTAATTTAATGTGTATAAAGGACTGTTTAAATGGCTCTTTATTGTCCTGTGGATATCTTCATAATATTCTCATAAATCCAGCTATTCTCATCAATCCAGCGGATATTGAATTGAAAATAGTGTTATCCATAGGGAATGAATAAGAACCAAAAAACCAATAAACTTATATTGGTTTCTGCAGATTATTATATACGCGAATAAGATCTGTTAGAACAGGTGTTAAAACGGTAGGAAAATTCTACACTACTTTTATATTATAAAAATTCGCGAGCAATACCAAAACAGAAATAAAAACATTACTGCAAATTGCAGACAGAATTGTTTGTTGATACATATGCTGAAAAGCATCTGTCATTTAAGCTGAAATAATTGAGCCATCTATATTTGCTTCTTTTTTTGGATGGTTGTTCGGAAACAGCATATTGTATCATGGAATTGTAGAGTTGATAGATATGGAAATGGAAAAAAAGAGCTTTCTAAAATCACTAGGATTTAGGCGGGAAATTAAGATAGTTGCAAAGTGTACATGCCCGTTATGTGAGGAGAGAGTAGACGAAGACGAATTCCGAAGCGAAGCGTTTGTCAAGGAATTCAAGAGTTCAGGACTGTGCCAGGGATGTCAGGACACGGTTTTTGGATACAGGGTAGCATGGTGATCAATCAATTACCCTATATAAGGTATTGAAAATCCCTGTTTAAGGTGGCAAACATGGATTTTGATTTACCTCTACATTTTATTCCTCACAGAAAAAGTTTCATATTTTTTCACTAATTTCTTGTTTTTACTCTTCTTTTCGTCATTTCTTGTTCATATTTTCAGATTCGACAGTGATCTCTTATTTCTTGTTCATATTTTCAGATTCGACAACGATTTCTTATTTCTTGTTCATATTTTCGGATTCGATATCGATCCTGATTTGAAGGAAATTTCCACAAAAGTTTACTTTTGAAGAGTCCATTTCCTCAACTTTCTTCAGTTTCTTCAATCGGGCCCATCAATCTGGCCAGCCATTTTGTTTCCTCAAAGCTTTCAAGTATAATCTTCAAAACTATTGTAAGTGGTATCGAAAGCAGCACACCTGCAAGTCCAAACACGAAATTCCAGTAGAGAAGAGCAAGAAACAGGAAAGCAGGAGATAGTTGCAAGCCTCTTCCCATAAGGGATGGGAAAAGAACATTTTCTGCAAGCGCGTCCACAGCAACAATAATTAGAATGACTGCAAGAGCACCTAGAGGTCCATACTTGAAAAGCGCAAGCATTATTGGAGGAACAGAAGCAATAACCAGACCAATATAGGGAATATAACTTAATAGAAATATGAGGACTCCCCAGAGAATAGCATAGTCAATGCCTCCGATGAAGAGGAGGAGAGCAATTGTAATACCAGTTATAAGGTTTATTTCTGCTCTTATGACAATGAATTTTACCAGCTTCTTGCTAAATTTACTTATCCTCAAGCGGAGTTCGGACTGCTTTCCAATTTCCGAGTCTACTTTTTCAGAAGTATTGGCGGCATCAATTAGCAGAAATGCTGCTGTAACAATAATAATTCCGACTGTTGCTCCGGCATTCACAATTCCGTTAACGGTATTTGCCATGAGAGAAATTGTTATCGACACGATACTACGGAGAATAGACTGTATGGAAAATTCTTCATATGAAGGAATATATTTTGTAAGGTTATTCGCCAATTCAGTCAACTGAGCTTGATAAATCGGGATCTGATTTCCAAACTGCAATGCTGCTTCAACAACTATTACCCCAAGAACCAGGATAATTAGAGTAAATAGTAAGATTACCAGAATAACACTCAGTGTACCTGGAATCCCTCGTTGTTTTAGCCAGCGGACAAGTGGAGTAAAGATCAGTGCAGCAAACACAGAGAAAAAGACTACTGTAAGTATTGATGCAATTTCCCTCATCCCTATTGTCAAAATAACGGCAGCGGTGCTGTAAAGTAAAATTTTAGCGGGTACTGAGTGATCATTTGAATTTATATTTTCATCCCCCCTATATTCTTTCGCAGTCATCCATAGAAATTTGCGCCCTGCTTTTTCCTCCTATATAAGTAACATCTGTCAAATCTATCAAATATTACTCGCCTTAGCACAGCTATCTCTTCTAGCTCTTTTCAGGCTAGAACTCAGTCCTCATGCGCCATTTGATCGAGTGCAGCTGTAATCGCCAGAATGAATGCATTGTCCTGTCCAGGTTCGATTTCCACTCCATAGGTATCCCGGATGTGGAACCATTTTTTCGAGATTTCTGCAATTCTCTCTCCTTCAACATCAATCCGATACTCATGATCAAGAATATCGCCTTTTAATTTCATTTCCGGCCCATCCGAAATTTCAACAGTCCAGCTGTCCCTCAAAATATTAATGAACGATTTTTTAATTGTTGCAGCCAGGCCGTCATCCACTCGCGTGATATCCATTGTATCCCTTATTTTTAGTAACCTCTCCTGAATTTTGTAAAGATCTCTTCCCTGTGAATCCTTTAAAATCAGGGTGTTTCGGAGACGAAATGCCTTACCGTCAACATAAAATTCTCGTTTTCCTTCTTCATTCTCGATCCAGTAATCATCTCCAATGGAAACAAGTTTTTCGTGCATTCTGTATATGTGCTTTTTTTCTTCGTCATGGCCTTCATGGCCGCCAAATAGTTTCATCAAGAATCATTCTCCTTATTTATTCAATCTCAATACCTTCTCTTGAAGACGCAATTTACTGATCTTATCATAAAACAAAGAAAAATAAAACAAAGAAGGATAATAATAGTTCGTTTTTTGGCAAGATAATTAACAATTTAAAATTTCAATTTCAGGTATTCTTTCCAGGCATGATCTTTCCAGAATTATTTTCTCCAGAATTGTTCTCTCCAGAGTTGCTCTCTCCAGAATTGTTTTCTCCAGAGTTGCTCTCTCCAGAATTGTTTTCTCCAGAGTTACTTTCTCCAGGCATTTTTCACATGGCCTTTCTGTAAATTTCGATAATATCTTCCTTTGAAAGTTCTCTGGGGTTTGTCAGGCGGCAGACATCCTGCATTGCATGTTCAGCCAGGAGTTCGAGATCTTCTTCCTTTGCGCCAAGTTCTTTTAAGCCAGAAGGAATTCCTATATCCAATGCAAGTTTCCTGATGGCTTCTATAGCTCGATCTGCAGCTTCTTCATGGCTTAATCCCTCCACTTTTTCTCCCATTGCCCGAGCAATATCGGCAAAACGTTCCGGAACGACCTTCTTGTTGTATGCTTCCACATACGGAAGAAGAATCGCGTTGCAAACCCCATGAGGAAAGTTATAAAGCCCTCCGAGCTGGTGCGCCATGGAATGTACATAACCAAGGCTTGCGTTGTTGAAAGCAATACCTGCGAGGTATTCGGCATGTGCCATCATATCCCTGATCCCCACGTCTTCTCCGTGGGCAACGGCTTCACGTAAATATTTTGAGATAAGTTCTATGGATTTGATAGCAGCTGCATCTGTTGTAGGCGTTGCCATGGTAGAAACATAAGCTTCAACTGCATGGGTTAAAGCATCCATACCTGTTGCAGCCGTAAGTGCAGGCGGCATGCTTACCATGAGTTCAGGGTCGTTAACTGCAATATCAGGAGTAATGCGCGGGTCGACGATTGCCATTTTGATATGCCGCTTCGTATCCGTAATAATTGTGAAACTTGTCATCTCACTCGCAGTGCCAGCAGTCGTATTTACTGTGATAAGTGGAGGAGTTCCTTTTGTAACTTTTCCTACGCCTTCATAATCATTGATCAATCCACCGTTATATACCACAATTCCAATTGCCTTTGCGCAGTCCATAGGGCTTCCTCCTCCGACAGCAATTATTATGTTACAGTCCTCTTTTCTGTAAATATCCGCTCCTTCCCTAACTGAAGTATCGGTAGGATTTGGGTCTGCTCCTGGAAAGATTGTGCCTTCCAGACCTGAATCTTCAAGAATTTTGTATATATCCAGTGCAAGCTGCTCTCCATGCTTGCTTTTGCCGGAAACTATAAGGGCTTTTGTAGCTCCAAGGTCTTTTGCATGCTTGCCGATCTCTTTTACGCAGCCAGCCCCCATCAGGGCTACTTTCGGGTTCAGATAGATATATGTCCTGTTTTCGGTCATGATTTTATACTCCCCCTGATAACTCTTTTTAGATACCTCTAAACAGATCTTTATGAATTTTTTATTGAAAACTCAAAATATTAATGGAAATCATTTTTCCCGGTAACTAATAAAGTTTTGCTCCGGGACAGAATTTTTGAAGCCGTGAACAAAAGTTATGAGAGTAAAGTGTTTTATCCAGAAATTATTTCACTTTTTTAATTTCTGTTATTACAATGATCTGTCATATACGGGTGACCACCATTTCGCTTCAACTTCAAAGTTGTTTCATTTTATAGAATCATTCTACATTAACAAAATGAAACTTAAAATACGAGGCTCTCAAATTAGAATTTTGACTTAAAAACTTATTCTTTTTTCCACTAACTCTGATAGCACTTGTCTCTGTTTGGTAGTGGCAACTTAAAACAATACCTTCTATGTCTTTCTCATGTCAAAAAACAGTATGTTATACAAAGGAGTCCTCTTCGAGGACTCCTTCGATAATTATTTGAGCAGAGAAAGTACTTCAATTTGCCAATTCCTGTACTTTCTTTGCATTGACGATATTGCAAAGCACGTCGAACGTACTTTTTACACCAACAAAAGTTGGCACTTTAAGTACAGTGTTTCTTCTATGATAAAACTGTTTGTTGTTAAGTGTTTCAGGCAACTCTCATATGATAAAACCATTTCTTCCTTAACAGAAGAAGAAGCTATCCTGCTTTCTTTTTATGATGAAAATGGCCAGATTAAACTTCCTTCAGGTGGAACCCTTCATCATTTTGTGAAGTATAGACTTGGAGAAAAAGGAGTCAATGAGATAATGATGCTTATAGGTGAGAAAATTCTCAAACTTTCTCAGGAAAAGGAAGCAAAAATTGATTCCACTCCACTTGAAGCTTCAAGATACGACAAACATGCTGATTATAATCCTCATTATGAATGCAAAATGGATAAGGCACATATTACAATGGTTGGAACTTATCCAATTTTCATGACTCATACAAAAGGACTTTCTGGTGACTCTCCAGAACTCATCGACCATATTGAAGCTCTAAAGAACATGAACGCTAATCT
>NZ_WJBJ01000040.1:0-20156 GCF_020804205.1 Methanosarcina sp. DH1
AGCTTTAATTGGGCATAATCCTTACGATAAGTTTTAAAAATCTATTTAAAAGATATCTAAATAATATTTTTGTAAAATAACTTTTTTTGAGTATTATTTGGTGAAAATAAGTGATTTAAAGAAAAATGGTAAAACCTCACTTGATTTTGGTTGTGGAACTGGCAACTTTACCTGTGCTCTGAAGCGGATAACAAATGCTAATGTGTATGGTGTTGAACCTGCTGACGAGATGAGACAAAAAGCCATTGGCAAAAATACGGATGTCATTTTCGAAAAAGGCAACCATGAAAAAATACCATTTATGGACAACTTTTTTGATTTTATATATATGACTGATGTAATACACCATGTACCGGAAATTAGAATAATGTTTAAAGAGTTGAATAGAGTACTTAAACAGGGCGGCTCTCTCTGTATTGTTACCGAATCCCATAAACAAATAGAATCAAGGTTCTGGGTAAAATACTTCCCAACAACCGTAGAAGTGGAAAAAAAGAGATACCCGGATATTCCTGAAATAATAGAAAGTGCCATTAACAATGGTTTTGTATTTTTGAAGAAAGAGATTACAGATGTAAATCACAAGCAGGCAATATCTCATAATTTTCTAATGTTAGTAGAAAATAAAGGATATTCTATGTTCCATTTAATCAATGACAGTGACTATGAACGCGGACTTGACGATTTAAGAAATGACTATAATAAACAGGTTGAACTTGAGTATAACCATGGAGAGACATTTTTGTGGTTTAAAAAGCCATTTAAGGACTGAAGGTTTCAAATATGCAAGATTTTCCAGACTTTATGAAAAGCAAAAGTAACCATATTAGCAGTAAAGAGCAAAATACTGAGGACATCGACGGCTATTTTTACGAAGGTTCAGACGGCAGCCAGATGGCATTCTGGACCTGCTATTCGGCCAGGGTTTCTAAGAAACATGCGCATGAATTTGACGAGTACATGGTTTGTGTTAGCGGCCAGTATACGGCAATATTGAATGGCGAGGAGTTTGTTCTTAATCCCGGGGATGAGTTATTCATTCCTAAGGGGACAGAACAATGGGGAAAGTGTATTGCAGGAACGAGAACTATTCATGCGTTTGGGGGGAAACGGATTATGGGAGCTGAAGAATAAGGAATTTGTAAAACTCAGGGTTCTTGATAGCTGCGTTCATTATAGTGCTGCAAGACAGTCTATTAGCAAAAAAAAGTCTTTATTGTCTCTTATATTCGTGACCCTCTGCGCTCCCGTTGTAATAAAGCTCATGCTATACTCGCTCCTGAAATGTTTAATCTTTATGCTGATAGATATAATTGGCAAGAATGGTATAATGATCTTATCAGGAATCTCTTCAGGTAAGAGCGTTGACCAGATTATAGCAAGTCTTTCCCAAAACGCACATGATATTCTTCGAATAACATGCACAACCAATGATTGATCATTTGGGATTTGAGAATTAAGAGACGCTATTTTGAGTTTAGGGACAAGTTTTTTGTTAATCAATATCATAATGAATTTGTCAATCAACATAATGGAATTGTCAATCAACATAATGGAATTGTTTAAAGAATTTACAAGAATTTGTAGCTACTGTCATGGCAACTTAGTTATGATACATCAATACATAGCCAATACTTCATCTGTAGTCCCGTTCTTAATTATAATGATCCATAACTAAATTGCTTAGACACTACTATAATTCATTGATAATTCGTTGTTGGATTACATCGTTGGTTTGTCTACTCATCTCACAGCATATCTTAAGGACCTGAAAAATGAAAATATTTTCCGCTATTATTCTATCTATCATTTCATCTACCATTCTATTTATGTTACTGTCACCTGGAATAGCTGGAGCAGCAAACCAAAATGATATTAACCAGGAGCTTCAGCAGGGAGGTATAATTCACCTTCCTGCTGGAACTTATGTTTTGACAGACTCAATAATTCTTCAATCTAACACCATTCTGGAAGGTGAACCTGGAACTGTAATCACAATTCCAGACCACGCCGGATGGCCTGCATGGGAACCATTAATCTCAGGAAATGGTGTTCAAAATATCACAATTCGAAATTTAGAAATTAATGCGAACAGTAACGGAAATTCCGAAACTCCGCACGGTGCAGGGTATTATAACTGCATCTATATGATCGATTGTGATAATGTACAGGTTTACAACTGCACTTTTCACGATGGTCTGGGAGATGGCCTGAGAATTAAAAGAAGTAAAAATATTGAATTTTATAATAATCTTGTTTACAGACTCGGACATGAAGGCTTCTTTGGTATTGAGAGCCAGTATATTGAATGCTTCAATAATCGAATAACTACAAGAACAAACAGCGGTCTCAGGATCTGGAACTCTGCAAATGTCAGATTCCATGATAATGTTATAGATGCACAATTGGATGCTGGCGGGGGTGATTCTGGCATCCAAATCGAAGATTCCAACGGCACCGTAGGTAACGTGGAGATCTATAATAATGTCCTTAATAGAACATGGGGAAAAGGCGTCTGGTTAGTTGCCTATGATTCAGGAGTCTCAAACACTCAGGAGGTTCTGATCCATCACAATTTATTCTATGAAACAGGACAGAGTTATAATATTCCATCTACAGGAGGAATAGTCAATGATGGGTTCAAGGGCACTCAGATTTATAACAATGTTTTTGATGGGGTGAAAAATAACGCCTTTAGAAATCAAGCTGAAGGGCAAGGTACAGTAATAAAAGATAATGTTTTTACAAATACAATTCAACATGCTGCAATTTCTCAGACGGGAACAGGGTATGCGATTGCTGATCTTGCAGGAGCAAACCTTTCTGTAACTAACAATTCTTTTTACAATAATGAAAACGGGGATGTGTATCAAACAAGTATTTCTAATGCCGATTTTAGAGATCCTGAAACTCATCAGACTTCTTCAGGCTGGACCTGGACGGGCTCAACGTGGACATGCAAGTCTGTAAAACCAATGGAATTAGGCTCTATTCCACTTACTACAACCATCAGGTTACGACTAATGGCAATAATATATAGTATATTGTATTGTAAATTCCTCGTTGTATCCTGAAATGATTTCGCAGATTCAAGACTATTTGAAGGTTAATATACAATACAACAGCAGGCGACTCAAAAAATTAAACTTAAGTTAATTCCAATTCCATTTTGATACAATAGAATGATCATGTAAAATGAACCAAATTCGAAGTTGAATGAAATGGTGAGTCATTTGTACAAGATGAGCTCGTCCCAAAACCAATATTATTTCCACATCAGTAAGTGTTTCGGGATTATTTTTCAGAATCATAAGCTCTATTGATAATCCAGAATACAATATTCAGAGAAGCAATTTTGAGTTTTGGGATCGGCTAGATATATAACTGCAATAAAAGAAATTAAAACCGCGAAACAATTTTGGGATAAAACATTAAGTTTCACTTTGGGATTGGTTTAAGTACTTTTTCACCAGATCCGTGTCTTTAAGCAACTTAAAGCTCACAAATCCTCCGGCAATAATATTCGTATAAAATGTAAAAGCTCTCCATGCTGCCACTGTAATTCCGAGAATGCTTGCAGGTACAAAGATTGAAAAGAGGGAAATTGCAGCAAGTTCTGCCACACCACTTGCACCTGGGGTCAAAGGCATGACTATAATAATCATGAGCAGGACCTGTACTGCGAAAGAAATGAGGACTGAAGGAGCCTGATTAAGGCCCATAAGAGTTACCGGGAGCGAGGAAAACTCCACTATCCAGTATATGACTGTGAATATCAGCCCATAATACAGGCCTTTACGCCCTTCTGTTAGAAAGACATTTATGCTTGAATGGAATTCGTCAATTTCCCTGTCAATCGACCCTGATAATTTCTGCAGTTTGTCTCCTATTTTCTTACCACTAAAACGTCCAATCCATTTCATAAGGCAATTTATTACGAGCTTAATAAAGCGAGGTTTCATGGTTGCATATATCATGAGGGCAAAGACAATTATTGAAAGGACTTCTCCTAGTATAATCACAGTATCCGTTCTGGGATCTGACAGTACACCACGGAGAAAATACAGCGAAAAAGGCACAGCTAACAGGATCAATAGAGCGTCCAGTACACGTTCTCCCAGAATAACTGCAGTAGCCTGTCCAACCGGCATATTTCTCTGTCTCAGGAGATGAATTCTCAAAGGTTCTCCACCTATTGAAGAAGGCGTAAGCGCTGCAACAAAAGTACCGGAAATTACCATTTCTATAGAAGTTTTAAGATCTATTTCATGCCCCAGTGCAGATGCCATTGATTTTATGCGCAGTCCCCAGATAAAAAAAGAAAACAGGTGGATAAGAAGCGCAGCTATTACATATCCGGGCTTGATCTCCCTGACAACTTCAATTGTTGTCTTATCAAGAGTAAAGATGAGAACAAACACTATTGAAATTATACTGATCAAAATTGAGCTTGTTATCCACTTTGTGTAATTTTTCATGAAAACACAATCCGTTAGACCTTATTCAGAATTATTCAACTGCAATAGTCCATTATTCAACTGCAATAGTCCACTACAACACCCTAATTATACTTTTTGACTTATCTTACTGTTTGATTCAAGGAGTTCTTTGAACGTTACAGTAGGATCGAGTTCTTTAGACAGTTGTTTCATAATTTCAACCTTCTGGTGGATCTTTTCATCTTTTAAAAGCTCTTTTATCGACCGAAGGATCTCTTCTGGAGATGCGCTGTAATCCAAACGTTTGCCATAACCTTCAAGGTCAATCACAGCAGCGTTACTTTCCTGCTCACTATGGTTCATATCCGGAAACGAAAGTACTGGAACGCCGAAAGTAAGAGCTTCCATTATAGTGCTATGTCCCCCCGGGGCAATCACAAGATCAGAAGCCTTGAGATAAGGAAACTGGTCATTAATAAAACGCTTAATTGTAACATTTTCTGGAAGGTTTGAGAAAACATTAGGATTCAGGCTCGGTCCCGAAAGGAGAGTGTAATTTATGCTTTTGTCAAGTTTTGCAACTTCGATAACCTTTCTGAATATGGGCTCTCGATATCCAAATCCCCCGATTAAAGATAATACATGGGGTTTTTGCAAGACTTCAGCCTTCACATCATTAAATTTTTTAAGGACCAGAGGGCCACTGAAAAACAGATTTTTGGAAACCTTTTCTTCAAAAGCAAGATTTAGCCGGCATACGGTATAAGGCATTGGGAAATCCGGAATTACTATCCTGTCAACTCTTCTGAAAATGTAGCTATAAAATTGTTTAATTATTCCGCCCAGAGTTCTTAGGGCAATGCCCCCATTTTTAAAGAAAGTTTCCATGTTTGACTGATTAACTATGAGGTAAACAGGAATTCCACTGACTTTAGAGGCAACTACTCCTGTAAAATAACTATCTGAAACTACAATATCAGGTTTCTTTTCTTTTAATAAGCTCAGGACCTTGAAAATGGCAAAAAAACTCCCGTTTTTCAGGGTGGATATAATTGATCTTTTCAGGTTCAGAGAACCGGACTCACCTACAAGTTTTATTTCCGGGGGTATTTCAACGGCCTTGTATCCTTTTCTCTCGATAAACTCCTTTGAATAACCATATGCTCCTAAGTAAACTTCGTGGCCTGCAGCTAACAACTCCCGGCCCAATGCGATACAGCGGCTGGTATGACCTAACCCTTCACCGCATATAAAAATGAGTACTTTCATCCTTGAACCTCTTTTTAAAAACTCGAATAGCTAAGAAATAAGAAATAAAAGCAAGTAGAATTCCGCCAATCATATCCGTGATCCAGTGTATGCCAAGATACAGTATTGAAAAAAGGATGAAAATGGTTGTTACTACCGCAAAAACCTTGTAACGCCTGAGATCGGTCTTGAAAAGTATAAACATCGTTGCCATTACCGAGAGTGCAGCATGCAGGCTTGGGAAGCAATTGTTAAGACCGGGACTACAAATAGTTACTATCCCCAGGATGGCCGGATTCAATTGATATAGCAAAGGAACCATTCCTGGCAACACATGCCCTGTCACATCTACTGGGAAAAATATGTAAAAAACGTAAGCTATCAAATATATAAGCGTGAAGGAAATCACATATTCTTTAAGAGTCTCATCATCCTGGCTAAACAGGAATAATATAAATGTAAAGATTAGAAGAAACGGAAATCCGACCAGATAAACTGCTCCGCAAAAGTATGTCAGTGTTGGATTAGCCAGGCTCTGGAAAATACTCACTTTAGTACCTTCCAGCATCAACATATATCTATCATAATTAAGAGAGGGACTGAGACCCAGGAAGTTTGAAATTTCTCTTTGTGAATCCATAAGTATAAAGATGAGTGTCGCCGAAGCTACATAAGGTAGAATATCTGAAATTCCAGACGACCCAAGGTTTCTATAATAATATTTGGGCCGAAGAGGTTCCGGCACAAAAATATAATAGCCTGCAGGTACTGAAAATATAAGAGACAGCATTATCATAAAGTCTAAGTGATTTAAGAATGTCATTTAATGTGCGCCTCAATGTTTGAATACATTAATCTAAAAACAGATAATTATGAAATATCTCTCACTGTTATTCGGTTCATTAGGTTTTTTACATAGAATAAAACAACTATATATTAATTGTGGAGAAAAAAGCTACACTTTTATCTTTTTTAATATGATTGTCTTTGTTGGCCAGTACGGTTTATTTCTATGAGTAATTTATTCATTTCTCTGTCATGTTGGCCAGTACGATTTATTTCTATGAACAACTTATTCACTTCTCTGTCAATCCCCGTTTTATCCCAAAACGATTTTGTTTTTTAGTTTCGTTATTACAGTTGTATATTGTAGCAGTCGACCCACTATTTTACTTCAACTTCGAACCTGTTTCTTTTACACGATCATTCCACAGTACCAGAATGGAATAGAACTTACCTGCGTTTAACCTTTTGCGGCCTACTGTTATATCGTGTATTGAACTTTCAAACGTTTTGAATCTGCGAAATTATTTCAGGATACAATCCTGGTTCCCAAATATTAAGCGCACATGTGAGTGATGAAACTCTGTTAGGTTAAATGATCACGATTTTAGAATTTTGCGGCATGGGTATATGCTTAAATTTAAGAGCATACACTGATATCAGAAGACATTTATCGCCTAAAAATGCGTAATTTAGATACACAACAATTAATTGGGATTTTAGTAAAAAAATTGAAAAAAAGAAGGATTAAGAAAATCCTTCACTCAGAGAATTTACCTGTTCTTCCTGACAATGTAGAAGACTAACAGAAGTCCGAAGACTGCTGGGATAACCCCAAAGCCAGGAGATTTGTTCTGTGTTTCAGTGGTGTTGTTTGCAGCAGCTGATGTATCTGGAGTTGTTGGGGTCTCCATGTTTGTAGGAGTGCTCGCGTTTACATCTTGAGTTTCTTCAGTGCTGTTCACAACTGGAGTTGAAGTAACACTCATGTTATCGGTAACTGTTGTGTTATCGATGCTGGTTGTGTTACCCAGAGTGGTTGTAGCCGTTCCGTTACCAATGGCCTCCTCAACATATGGGTAGTATCTGAGTACATTGGAGTCGGCGACCTTGAAGTACATTCCCTCTCCGATTTCCTGGTCAGAGTCTTTAGTCAGACTGAATGTATCATCATTGCTGATGGTAATGGTTGGACCGTTGATGGAAACATCGTTGAGTTTGCCGAATTCGTCGTCAGTGTTGATCTTTATTGCGTTTGCGTAGTCAATGAGCCAGATAGCATCAATCTGTGCAATGCTGTCGACTGCGCCCTGGAAGACCTGGTTGACATGTACCTTCAAGACAGGAACATTGTCTTCTCCCTGAACGTCGTCAACTTCACAAGTCCAGATATGATCACCGGAGTCAGTTGAGACAATCTCGTCATCGACGTATTCTCCGTCTTTGTCGAGCTCGAGCCAGACTTTGTTTCCGTCAACATCTACCTGCTTGGCCTGGAGAGAGTACCCATCGCCGAGGTCGAGTGTTTCGCCGGTCTTGAGAGTGTACTTGTCGTCACTGTCAAGAACGAGTTTGGCAAGCTTGCTAGCGTCAGTGGATTTCAGTGGGACATACTTCTGCGCAAAGAAGCCGAGAACTGGGTACGTTCCGTTGAATACATCATCGGCATTATAATCAACCTTGCTTACAGTGGTGCTGTAGTTGAGGCCGTTTTTAGGAATAGTTCTTCCGTTAACGCCAGAAACACTCAGGGTTTCGGTTCCAACGTTCTTCTTCAGGTCGTAGAAGAATCCAGCAAAGTTGTCTGAAGTCCAGGTGTAAGACTGTGTGCCGGAAACAACGGTTCCTCTTACATCATAGGTTCCAGAAGTTGTTTGCTGCTTGTAGGCATAGAACCTGAGATCATTGGAGTCAGCAACCTTGAAGTATAACCCTTGCCCGATTTCCTGATCAGAGTCTTTAGTCAGRCTGAAYGTATCATCATTGCTGATGGTAATGGTTGGRCCGTTGATGGAAACATCGTTGAGTTTGCCGAATTCGTCGTCAGTGTTGATCTTTATTGCGTTTGCGTAGTCAATGAGCCARATAGCATCAATYTGTGCAATGCTGTCGACTGCGCCCTGGAAGACCTGGTTGACATGTACCTTCAGGACAGGAACATCGTCTTCGCCCTGAACGTCGTCAACTTTGCAAGTCCAGGTATGATCGCCAGAGTCAGTTGAGACTATCTCGTCATCGACGTATGCTCCGTCTTTGTCGAATTCAAGCCAGACTTTATTTCCGTCAACATCGACCTGCTTGGCCTGGAGAGAGTACCCATCACCGAGGTCAAGGGAGTCTCCGGTCTTGAGAGTATACTTGTCGTCACTGTCGAGTACGAGTTTGGCGAGCTTGTCAGCAGCGTTGGACTTCAGTGGGATATATTTGTCTGCAAAGAAGCCAATCACACTGTAGTTGCCCCAGTCGCCATATTGGTATTCGGCGTTTCCGATTGTTGTCTTGTATACTAAACCGTTATCTCCGATAGTCCTGCCAGAAGTGCCAGCAACGTTTTTAATGGTAAGAGACTCGGTTGTCACGTTGTTGTCAATGTCGTAATAGAATGCTGCAAATTTGTTAGCATCCATTGTAATAGCTGTACCGTTACCACCATATGCAGTATTTGCAAGGATGTCGGTTAAACTTGAGCCATTGTACACAGGGCCGCGGATCTCAACTGTACTCGCTGCTGAGGTTGTATTATCATCAGCCATTGCGGCGGATGCAAATACAGTCAGAAGCATGAGAGCTGCCAGTGCACTGGCCACAAATCTCTTCATTTTGTTGTTTCCTCCATATTTGTTAAGATCTATATGTAAGAAGAATTATCGGGATCAATAATTTAAGGGGGTTCACTACTCTTCACCAATTAGAGGTAGGTATTACGTCTATTGCCGAAGATTGTTTCGTTTCTCCTCATCCCGAAAATTGGTTTACAGCGTTTTATAAAATCGAGTCTTATAAATCTTTTTTGGTCCGGAATTTATGCAGTATCAGGAAACATAGCATATTTTCGATATGCTCCTACGTAATTTTGAGATTTAACTCGTCGACTACATAAAAATTTGATTATTCGAAGATTGTACTAATGTTCGACAATTGTACTAATCTTCGAATAATGTACCAGAATCGTTATTATGTCTAATGAAGACTGAAAACTGAAGGTTATTGTGGTGAATAATCGGGATCAACACTACAAAATATTTCAAACCTTCCTCCCTAGAAGAATGTGGCGGAACCTTCTTCCATAGGAGAATGTGGCGGGTTTTCCAAGTTTCTTCCATGTTTCCCGCCACCATAAATATTTTCAACTTTTGTTCAGTAAACGTAAGAGTTTCTGTCCTTTTTGATCCGGTTGATTTTTAAGAACTTAGATTTCAGCTGACTTCTTTATGAAATTTGAATTCCGAATTCAATATTCTCTTGCAACCGTATTTTGAATCTGGTGTATAGATCCATCCACGTTAGCTGACCAGGGGGTCTCATTAACTGACCACGACATTTCATCAACTGATCAGGAGGTCTCATTATCTGACTACGATATCTCATCAACTGACCACGATATCTCATCAACTGATCAGGAGGTCTCATTAACTGATCAGAAGGTCTCATTAACTGACCAGGAGATCTCAATAGAGTTTAAAAACAGTGAAGTAGAGCTCAGATAACGAGACTAACTCAAAACTTTGATCACCCGGAATACCTTATTGACGCTTTCCTTACGTTACCTGCAACATGGCTCATGATTCAGTTTAAATGCCAGATTACAAGTTTCTTAAAAAAAGTATCACGTTTAACAGAAAGAATAGCTAGAAGCTGTATTTCGATCATACTGGAATAATATCAATCAAACGACGAACAATCAAATTATTTAGAGTTCTTGAATTCCCACATTTCAATAAAACCATCAACCAGAGTATCGAGAAAACTTTCTTTGTAGCATATAAGGAGTTCTGCAATTGCGGGAGGGTCAATGACTGTGAATTTGCTTATCCTGCCGGTTTTTTCCCTTTCAATTATTCCGGCTTCTACAAGTTTGTTCAGGTTCCAGGAAATAGTTGAAGGAGAGAGACCAACGGCCTGGGAGAGTTCTTTGTTATTCAGGTCTGGATTATTGAGAAGCTGAATAAGGATGTGTCGGCAACCGGATCTTCTTAAGAAAGACATTATTTTTCTCTCGGTTTCGCTTAAGCTCCTGTCTTTTACGAAATAACGTACATAATCTCCATCGTTCGAAGCCCTTATCAGATTTTTCTTTTCCATATACTGAAGGTGGTACTGCAGGTTGCCAACTACCATCTGCAGCCTCCGCTCAAGCTCCCGGAAGTGAATACCGGGAGATTTTTTAATTTGTTCGTAAATTCTTCTTCTAGTCTCTAGTTCGAATTCCATTTTTACCTTACTCTTTTGTTATCATGGAAAGAAAAAACAATGCAAGCACTACGAAATTTAGTAAACTTCCCCAAATTTCGGGGTATTCACCCGCTTGAGGGAAAAAAATATCTGCTGCGTCCAGGAAGTTCATTACGGAATAGAAAAAAAATGCTAACGATAAAATAAAAAGTTTCTTTCTACGTTCTCGACGATATGCAAGATGGGAGATAACAAAAAGAATTAACGCTAATAAACTTGATACAAGTTGGATTATTTGATCGGGTTCAGTCATCATAGACTTCAGTTGCCTCCGTCAATATTACATAGATCAAAGATTGAAAAGTCAACTTTTGAGATGTTTTTGATATACACTCCATAAAAACTAAGTTTGTAAATGATTTTGGGGGAATTTTATTAATGTTTGATATATAGTTAACCTTTCATAGATATACCATCTATTCTCATAACTTTTTCTGCTATCGTTTTTCTGAAACCCACTCTAGTTATTCAAACATGTATTTTGGAAATTTTCCAAAGTTTTCGACCTTCTATCGTATTGAAAACTTCCAGCATCCATTTTTCCTGGTCTCAGGTTGGGATAATTATTGTAAATTTTTTAATAACTTTTCAAAAATGATAACAGAAAGAATGTTATTCTTTTCAAGCCACCTGCGGAAAGTCATATCTAGCCAAAATGGTTTATCATACCACAATGAAGTATTTGAAATCTATGCTATGTTAATAATGCTTCCACGAAAATAAAAACTTCAGATGAAGTTTTATTGATAGCAAGTTTATCACATCGGGAGCGCAGAGAGTCACGAATACCCCGCCCTTTACGGGCTGTCTGACAATTACTGAAAGTAATGCTCAAATTCATTCTTTTTTGATTTAAAGACTTTATCTACCTTCTTTTTCGTATATTTTTGTCCTGAAATTGAATTATCGGACAGACTGTTTAGGGTAGGGTGGCCGCACGCAATTTGATTTATCTGATAATTCGAGCACTGTACGTATATTCGAGTACTGTACGGATATTCGAATACTGTACCAGAATCAATATATTTATAATTATTTCTCCAAAGTAGTGAATTCTAACATACAAGGAGAATATTATGGCGAACATTCAATCCGATAAATTCAATACAAGCGAAATAGTCCGCAAGGTCCCAGAAATAACGCTTATGTTCTGGATCATCAAGATATTTGCCACCACGCTTGGTGAGACTGGTGGGGACACCGTTACCATGTCTATGAATCTGGGCTATCTTGCTGGCACGATGATTTTTACTTTGTTTTTTGTCGCCACGGTTATCACACAGATCCGCGAAAAGAAGCTCAACCCGTACACCTATTGGATAACCATCATCGCCACAACAACATTAGGCACGACATTGGCTGATTTTTGTACCCGGTCTTTGGGGATAGGATATGCGGGCGGGTCCACCCTGCTTTTAGTGCTTCTCCTGGGATCACTGTTCATCTGGAAGCGCACCATGGGGTCTGTTTCTGTAGATACCGTTAATTCTCCGAAAACGGAAATGTTCTATTGGGGAACGATCATGTTCTCTCAAACCTTAGGTACGGCTCTTGGTGATTGGACTGCTGATACAATGGGTCTGGGCTATTCCGGCGCTGCGATAGTATTTGGCACCCTGCTATTACTTGTTGCGGCGGCATACTTCTGGACCAAAATATCTTCCACTGCACTTTTCTGGGCAGCATTTATTCTTACGCGACCGCTAGGGGCAGTAGTTGGTGACTTTCTGGATAAACCGATAAGTTCCGGAGGATTGGCGTTGAGCCGCTACTCAGCATCAGCAGTGTTGCTTATTTGTATTTTGTCTTTAATCGTTTTATCAGAACGGAGAGCTAGACTGCAAAAATGCTATGAATAACCTTTCAACAAATATATTGAGAAAGTGTTCCAATGGAGAATTTAAACTATTTTATAGGCCGATTCATGAATCTTGACACATATTTAAGTGCAATACAAATGAATGCGGCCTATTAACGTATTTACTGTTGTTTTCTATTATCTTTTGTGAGAACGGTCTGGTAATAACTCCTTTCTTACGGGTGATTCTCTTGTCTTTACAACTGGAACTCTGGCTGCCAGTGGTTCATTCAATTTATTTACTATATTAGTTGTTCTATGTTTTGCAGCCGTTGTAGGAGACACTATAAGTTATCAAATAGGTCATTTATTAAGAGATAAAGTAGCAAGTCGTGAAAATATACGGTTTGTAGCAGAGATTGAAACGATACCTTATCCGACATTCATTAGCTACAAACATTCATTAGCTACACATTCATTAGCTACAGAAATTCATTAGCTACAAACATTCATTAGCTACAAACATTCATTAGCTACAAACATTCATTAGCTACACATTCATTAGCTACAGAAATTCATTAGCTACAATATCATCGGTGGAATCGCATGAGTAATGTCATTCTTTTTTGGAGAATACTTTTTCGGGAACTTGCCAGTTATAAAGGATAACTTCATCTTTGTAATACTTGGAATAATTTTTGTCTCACTGCTTCCGGGGATTATTACGTGTATTCAGCGCAAACGCGATCCAAAAAAGGCATGATAAAGCAAACTCTATGTCAATTTTGTTATATCCAGCCGCTTAAAAAAATTCTAAAGTTTGGATTTTTTAATCTACAAATCTCGGCATTCTCAATAATCTCAAAGCCCTCATTTACGCTTTGATGCACCTGTTTTCCAAGGGAGCAGTTCATAAGCCGGTCTTCGAGAAGTTCTCTTGCCGTCGGGTACTTGCGCCGGATTTCAAAGACGTATTTCCCGTTTTCGATATAGCCTCCAAAAACATCGTCTGCTGCTTGATATTTTTCCTTGAACTTCTCAGCGTGTACTTTTACCCAGACAGGGGGACCGACGTGCTTTTTCACGTTGGGGAGGGTACTTGAAATAAGTTCCAGCACAACTGCGGTTTCGGTTTTGCCTGACCAGACGCCGGTTTTTATCACTGTAAAATCATATTCATTTAGAAGGGCGCTAACTGCCTGTTCCATTTTATAGAGCTGCGGAAAGAGAACATCCTCTACAACGTCCGGAGTTTTGAAAACGACTGCAAGCTGTGAGCTTTTTCGGTTTTCAAGCTTTTCCAGGATTTCACTGTCCTCAAGAGGTAGGAGAGAGGGTGAAAAAAAGAAACTGAGCTCCGGGCTTTTCAGGAATTCCCTGCAATGGTCTATAAACATGCAGAATTTGTCTAGAGAAAGGGCTGCTGCCACGTTCCTCCTGGGATCGGTCGGGTCGACCACTACAAGAGGCTCTTCGTGCTTGATTTCCCCATGTTGCATTATATCAATTTTTTCGCCGGGCTTCCAGGAACAGGCTGCACAGACGGTGTCTTTGAAAGAGCCGTAATGGATTACCAGAAGTTCGGTCAGATAGCCTGAAAAGCCCTGGGTCTTGAGTTCCGAGCCATAGACTCCGCCCCCACGCATAAACTGCTTCAACAGCAGGACTTCGTCTTCATGTCCTTTTATGCGGGGTTTGACAAAATCGTTATGAAAAGGCGTTCTGTCAACTGCAGATTTGATCTGGGAAGCCGAGGCAACCCTGAAGCAGGGGACAAGGTCTACATCAAAGCCTTTGTATGTAATATTGAGGTAGGGATGCTCAGCATGGCGATCTTCGGCATGCTCGGCGTGTCTTGCCACCTCTCTTGCAACTGCCATACCCAGGGTTTCCAGTTCCTTTCTGGAGGTTTCTTCAGGAAAGCTTATAAAAACATCAATATCATGAGTGCCTGAAAGCCAGGTGCCTCTGGCAGCAGAGCCCACCATTTTTACAAGCACGCCTGATATGCCAAGTTTTTCTGCTGCCATTTTTACCTTCGAGGCGAGCTCTTCCTGGATCTTAAAAAGTTTTTCTCTTTCAGGTTCAGTGGGTTTTATTCTTTCAAGGACTGCAAATTTTAATTCTTCGGGAATACCTGTACACATTTCCATGCCAGAGACGGCTCCATATATTTACTCGGTCTTACTTTGCAGAATGAGTCTTAATGAATCTTATAATGGATCTTAATAAATCCTATTACGCTGATTTCTGCTTATAAGTGTCAGAAATCGCTTCTTTAAACTTATAATTTGCGTATAGCAAGTCGACTCTCGAGGAAAAGGAGTTTCTGAATTTACTTTCATATTTTTATTTAAACGTAATAAACCAGTCGCTTCTAGATAAATCTGGTTCTAATGAAAAGTCACTTCTAAATAAATATGGTTCTAATGAAAAGCCACCTCTAAATAAATATGGTTCTATGAAAAGTCACTTCTGAATAAATAGGGTTCTAATGAAAAGTCACTTTTGAATAAATATGGTTCTGAATAAATATGGTTCGGAATAAAAATTGGTTCTGAATAAATACGGTTCGGAATAAAAACACTGGATCTGAGTAAAACCGGTTGTAAAAGATATTTTTGGAATGTACCTGATTGTCTTCCTGAAAGGCGCTGCCTGATTTTTATTCTGGTGTAAAATCAATAAAAAATAGCTTTACGGTTTTCAAGGTATTCAATTCCTTATTTTGCTATATTCAATATTTTTATTTCCGATTTTTGAAAAATACTTTAGATTATGCCCAAAAATTTTTTATTTGATGCCTGTGATATTAGAAAATACATATAGTTGAATATAGTTGATATAACTCAGATAGGCGGGGGTATTCTGTTCAGGGTGTATTCCGGATGTTCAGGAAACTTTTTCCGATTTTTTCTTTCGGATGTCTGAAAGTTACGCTCCCGGTTAATACAGCATAGAGGAGGTTTAATTTGGGGATTAAAAGCTACATCAAGATTTTATGTTTATTTCTGGCATTTGGGCTTTTGTGTCTAAGTGCAGCTGCCCAGGCTTCAGATGCAACAGGCAACCGTATCTGGGATGAAAAGGCAAATGAGAGCCTTACCTACACATGGACTCCTCAGACTTACTCGGGCTTTTATTATGACCTGGATACTGGAGAAGGTTCCGAGAATCTGACAGTCCAACTCAGTAAGGGCAGCCGGACAATTGGAAAGAAAAATCTGCAGTATGAAACAGTACCCATAAAGACCGATTTTGAATATGGAAATTGGGGTTCTTATGATGTTATAGGGTTTATGGCAGAGCGCTACTTTGCAGGGTACACAGCAAACTCAAGTTTTGCAGATAAAGAGATTAGCGTTATCTCGGACGGGCAGCTTTCAAAAGTCCTGATAGACTCCGATGATAGGAAATCCCTGTACACGGGCTCTTCTCTTGTTCTTGACGAAGGATACTCTCTGAATATGGTTGAGGTTGATATTAATGGAAATAGCGTATGGGTACAGCTTGAAAAGGACGGCAATATAGTTGACGAAGCTTTCCTGTCCTCTAATAGCGACTATGTATACAAAGCCGACCTCGGGGATACCGAAGATGTGCCCATAATTGCAGTCCATTTTTCCCAGATATTTAGCGGCAGGGAGACAAATGCGGTTTTCGTGAACGGAATTTTCCAGATATCGGACCAGTACGTGAAAGTTCAGAATGGTGATGATTTTGGGGAAATGGAGGTAAGTTCCACCTCAAGTTCAGGCATAAAAATGAGCAACAGTGACTCGATCTCGCTTAGCAAGGGCGACACTATTGACATCATGGGTAAACTGAGTTTTGTTGTGGCTGATGCCAATGAACTTCGTTTTGCTCCAATAGTTGAAACATCCGAGCCCGGAACCTACGAATTAAGGGGAACGGTACACGATGATAAGTTTGATACTATGGTCTGGACGCCTTTTAACTTCGAAGGTTTCTATTATAACATCGACGAAAATATTTCCACTGAAAGCCTTGTCATTGAAAAGCTTGATGGCAGGACAATTGATGATGAAGCCCTCGTCTATTCTACAAAGCCTGCAAATGTCAAATTTGAACATGAGGGCTGGGGAAGTTATGAAGTTGTCGGCTTTATGGCAGAGAAATATTTTGCAGGATATCCTGAAAACACTCTTGGCAATTCAAAGGGTATAAGTGTGCTGTCGGACCGCGTCCTTTCAAAAGTTCTGATTGATGACAATGACAAAAAATCCCTGTTCACTGGTTCTTCTTTAGCCCTGGAGAACGGCTACTCCCTTAAGGCATCGGAGGTCGATGTTAATGGGAAAAACGTACTCTTCGAGCTTTACAAAAATGGAAAACTCCTTGACTCTGGAATAGTTTCCCAGGGTGGGGACTATATTTATGAAACCGACATAGGAGGGGCTGAAAATGTTCCGATGATTGCGGTCCATGTAAGTACGGTCTTCCGTTCCACAGAAACAGATGCAGTGTTTGTAGAGGGAATTTTCCAGATTTCGGATGATTACCTGGAAATCTCCGGGGGAGATTCTTTCGGTGAAATGAAAATAACTTCGATTTCCGACTCAGGCATCACAATGAAAAACGAGGATTCAATCTCCCTTTCAAAGGATGAGGTTGTAGACCTGATGGGCAATGTCAAATTCAAGGTTGCCGATTCTTCAGTCCTGCGCTTTTATCCCTTTGTCGAAACCGAGACTGCAGCAGGAGATCAACTGGATATCGAAATGCCCGATGCACTTGTAGTCGGTAAGCAGGCTGAAATCCTGGTAACTGCGAGAAATGTTTCAGTCGTTGGTGCTGAAGTGTCTGTTGGAAACAAAAGCATAGGCACTACCGGAGACAGCGGAAATATCACCTTCACCCCCAGCAATGAAGGCAGCTTCACTGTAACTGCGAGCCGGGAAGGTTATGTTTCCGGAACTAAAGATGTGGATGTCCTCGCACAGGGTGTCCTGAAACTCCTGGTTTCAGTCTCTCCCGAAACTGTCCGGGAAGGAGACCAGATTGATATAAAGGTCACGGACTCCGAGGAAAACAAGCCAGTTTCCGGAGCAGATGTCTTTTTCGGCGGACAGATAATTGACGCACAGACAGACGCAAAAGGTATCATATCTTACCTGGTTACTTCTCCGGGTACGTATGTGATAAATGCCACAAAGACCGGTTATGAAGAAGGAGAAACCCAGGTAGAGGTGGCGGAAAAAGTCGCACAGTTCGCTTTCTCAGACCTCACGATACAGCCTGCTTCAGTTGAAGCCGGAACCGCGGTAAATATTAAGGTGAATGCTGTGAACAATGGAGACGTCACAGGAAACTCCACAGTGGAGTTGCTGGTTAATAACGAATCGGTTGATTCCCAGAATATAACCCTTAATCCGGGTGAGAACAAATCAATCGAATTCTCACACACTGAGGGTGAGCCAGGGACGTATACTGTTGAAGTCGGAGGACTGGACAAAAGTTATGAAGTGACAAAAAAATCTCCTTTCTTCAGTGGGATGGCTACACTTGGAATACTCGCCATAGCATTTGTTATCCTGCGGAAGAAAAGAAACTAATTAACGCATCTGGCTTTCGTATTAAAGCTTGTATTATAGCTTTATGGGTTCATTCCAAAAAATGAACCCGTCTTTAATATAACTTTAATACCTGTGCTGCGGTAGAAGCTGGAAATCAAATTCAGGATTTCCGGCTCTTCACTTCTTTTTTCTGTTTTAATCCTGATGGGAATTCCTTTTTGCTTTGACTGAAAATTCTTAGTTAGATGCAGAAATGCTACAAAATAGTGTTTGATTTGATGGTCTAGACGACAGCTTAAAATACTGAACTACGATTGTAGAACTGAATGCTTGAAGCTTTGAGTTCCTTTATTACCAATTACGGTTATCTGAACCTCTTTGTCCTGAGCTTCCTGGCTTCCACGGTTTTGCCGTTAGGATCGGAAGCGCTGGTAGTCGCTCTCATATATCAGGGCTTTAACCCTTTTGCCGTCGTTCTGGTAGCGACTTCAGGCAATTATCTCGGATCGTGCACAACTTATTATCTCGGGCTTAAAGGGCGTCCGATACTTGAGAAGTTCCTTTCTCCTTCTCCGGAGAAGCTTGAGAAAAGTGAAAGGCTCTTTAAAAAATATGGTCTTTACACCCTTCTTTTTACCTGGGTGCCAGGTATCGGAGACGCGATTACCATGGTCGCCGGGCTGATGCAGCTTCCTTTTCGATACTTTTCTATCCTGGTTTTCCTTGGGAAATTCGGACGGTATTTTGCTATTGCTTATCTGACAGCTTTTTTCAGCAATTGATTCAGGCTTTTCGGGATAAACTTAACTTATTATTTTCTCAAAAATATTAGTCTATACAATTTTTTTATTAGTTTTTATTAATTTTTATTAATTTTTATTCCTTTAAGTAATTCTTTTCTTCGGTATAATTCACTCAGGTAATTATATTCTCGGTGAAAACAAATGACTCAGTCCCAAAATCTAGTGATAAAAGTAAGTGTAACATCACTACACAAAATTATAATTCTATAATTATGTAATGATGTTACGGCAAAAACAATGGTAACTATAAACCTTACTCTTAATAACTTTTCGGAGCTCCCTGCTCTCTTAGACGTTTTTGGTTGTTTTGGAAACGATTATGAATATACCACACGAGGAATTTTTCGTAGAAAAATTCCTCCAGTCTGTTCAATTTGTAGTACTCCAATGGTTCATAATGGCTATAATCCTCATACTAAAGAAGGTCTTGGAGAAATCAACATTGGTCGATATAAATGCTCAAATTGTGGTAATACACACGAAGAAGATCATAGTTTTTGGGAAGATCTGAAGACTTTACTTTTTAATTCATTCAATGATTTCTTCCAGTTACTCAGATACCATAACGTTTCATACGATGGAATTTCTGATATAATGGACTTCATCTATCCGAGATCAAAAAGCACTATTTTAAGAGCATTCTACGAAGAAATGGAACAGAAAACTGTTCCATTTTCAGAAAATATACATATGGTGCACTATGACGAACAACATCCAAAAGAAGGAAGATGTCAGAAATACCGTTTAACTTTACT
Source organism: Methanosarcina sp. DH1 (assembly GCF_020804205.1). Classification (NCBI taxonomy): domain Archaea; kingdom Methanobacteriati; phylum Methanobacteriota; class Methanomicrobia; order Methanosarcinales; family Methanosarcinaceae; genus Methanosarcina; species Methanosarcina sp. DH1. The sequence continues at coordinate 19,816 of NZ_WJBJ01000040.1, forward strand.
GGATGCAAAAACTCAAAGAACGATAGCAGATGAACTTTTTGAAGATAAGAGTTCAGAAACCATCAAGGGATTTTTACAGAAAAATCTGGATGCATCAGAGCCTGTGTTTATCGTTACGGACTTTGATAAGAGATACCCTGATATATTAAAGGAAATTTTTGGGGATAAGTTAGTCCATCAATATTGTTTAATGCACTTAAACAAGCTTATYGTTAGTGATTTCCCAAAAAATACAACCATTGAACAGGAATTATTGAAGTACAGGTTATTGAATATATTTTACAATCGAGAGAATGAGATTAAATTTCTGGAAGAACTTCTATCTGAAGAACCTAATCTAG